>JANQTG010000116.1:0-8151 GCA_030731855.1 Cellulophaga sp.
AAACAAACGGTTTTAGATTTATCTGTATTTGGTCAAGTAGAGTTTGATATTAATCCAAACTTAAACTTTACTGCTGGCGTACGCTATGACGCGACTGCTTTTTTGGACGAAGCAGAATTTAATCCGTTAGTTTTTGATGAATTGGGTTTGCGTACAGATCAGAAACCAGAAGATTTTGATAACATACAACCTAGATTTCAGTTCACATGGAACGTAAAGGGCGAAAATAAAGATATATTTAGATTAGGTGGAGGTGTTTTTAGTGCACAACCTCACTATTATGCACAAGTAAATAACATTCAAAATAGTGGTACGCTACTTGGGGCTATTGATGTTACAGGAGCAAATGTGCCAGTTCCAGATTTTCCATCGTATAGAAACGATCCAAGTACAGCTCCAGGTGTGCCTGACGGGGTAACTCCTTTTTCTACCATTAATGCGGTAAGTCCAGATTTTGAAGTACCTACTATTTATAAGGCAAATATTAATTATACTCATTTATTTGGCGATCGATATAGTCTGGGTCTAAATGCTATTTTTAGCCACACCACTAACAACTATGTATATCAAGAGGCCAATTTAGTACCTGAGCCATTTTTCACTACACCTTTAGAGGGTAGAGAAGTTTTTGTGCCTGCCAACACAATACCCGCTAATGGAAGAGCAGATTGGACTAATTCTAGAATTTCAAATCAAATAGGTAGAACTTTAGTACTAACTTCTGATGGGGTTTTAGATAATGTTGCCCTAGTTGTAGAAGGTGCAGCAAAAATTGGAAAAGATGGTTATGTAAATGCTAGTTTTACTTTTAATAGGTCTAAAGACAACTCCTCGTATAATTGTTGTGTTGCAAATACCTCTACTTTTCTTCCAGTATCTGGTGATCCAAGAGACTTGAATTATGGATTTTCAGACAATCATTTTGATACTAAAATGGTTGTAAATGGTGCGTCTCCAACTTGGAAAGGATTTACATTTGGTGCTACAATAATAGGTGACGGAGGATCTCGTTTTTCTTTTCAGAATGGCGGAAATAGAAGTACAAACGGTGATTTTAATTTAAGTAATGAAATTGCTTATATTTTTGATCCAAATAATCCCAGCACCCCGCAAAATATTATAGATGGCTATAATGAAATATTAAACAATCCAGAAACACCGGAGGGCTTTAAAGATTATCTACGAAATAGTTATGGTTCTTTTGCAGAGCGTAATGGTGGAAAAAACCCATTTAGGGCCATAGTTGATTTACGACTTCTGAAAAGTTTTAAAATTCCAAAAACTAAACAGGCCTTAGAATTGTCTGCGGATGTTTTTAATTTTATGAACTTACTTAACAAAGAGTGGGGTAGAACTAATAATTTTGGTAGAACTACCAATTTAATGAATACCACTGGTTTTGACCAAACTACCAATAATTATCAATATAATGTAAATACAGGAGTTGCTGTAGAACCAATTAATGGAACCCCTTGGCGTTTACAAATAGGAGCCCGATACTCTTTTAATTAAGTGTTTATTTAGTTGAAGTAAAAGAATTGGGCTGTAAAATCGCTCAGTTCTTTTTACCAAAACAAGTTAGCTTTTACTACTTAAATCAATTAAAACATGCAAAATGAAAAATATATCAATACTTATTTTTATTATTTTAATCTCCTTCTCTAAGGTTTTATCACAAGATAAAGCACTTTCAAAATACGTGGTTTTAATTTCTATCGATGGTTTTAGACCTGATTTTTATTTAGAAGAAAAGTGGCCAGCACCAAATCTAAAACTCATGGCAGAAGAAGGTACTTATGCTTTAGGGGTTAGGAGTGTTTTTCCTTCAGTTACGTACCCATCGCATACCACTATAATTACTGGTGCTTATCCAGCAACCCATGGTATTTATTACAACAGTCCATTTGAACCTGATGGAGAAACTGGCCGTTGGTATTGGGAAAGTAATTTAATACAAACCGAAACACTTTGGGATGCTGTGCGAAAATCTGGCAAAAAAAGTGCAAGTCTTATTTGGCCCGTTTCTGTAGGTGCCCCAATAGATTATAATATTCCAGAAGTTTGGACATTAGATAAAAGCTATGGTAGAATACAACCCATGAGAGATAATGAAACTCCAAAAGGACTTTTAGAAGAAATGGAGCTCGCAGTTTTGGGAAAAATGGATACCATTACGTTTAACGGCGATTATTTGAATCGTGAAGACCGAACTGGTGAAATGGGTGCTTATTTATTAGAAAAGTATCAACCTAATTTAATGACTATTCATTTAATCGCTACAGATCACTTTCAACATGAACAGGGCAGAAATGGTCATAAAGTGCATACTGCACTTGCGGCTGCAGATCGTGCTATTGGAAAGATTATAGAGGCTGCTGAACGCTCGAAAATATTAGACCAAACTACTTTTATAATTACTGGAGATCATGGTTTCGTGGATATTCATTCTGCGTTGAGCCCAAATATATGGTTACAAGAGGAAGGATTGTTAGGTGGGGATAAGGCAACTTGGAAAGCAAAATTTCATACCTCAGGAGCTGCTGCTTTTTTAATGTTAAAAGATAAAAATGATAAAGCTACCTTAGATAAGGTTCGTAAAAAATTGAATTCATTACCAGACGCCTTAAAAAAATTATTTCGTGTTGTTGAAAGGTCTGAATTAGATACTATAGGCGCTGACCCTAATGTAGTTTTAGCACTAGCACCTATTCCTGGTGTTGCTATGTCGGGCTCTAATAACGGCGGCATAATTACACCAAGAAGTGGTGGAACACACGGTTATTTTCCTGATTTTAAAGAAATAGAAACTGGTTTTGTAGCTTGGGGTGCCGGTATTTCTTCTGGAAAAGAAATACCTAAAATAGGATTAGAAGATATAGCTCCTTTAATTAGCGAATTATTAGATTTAGACTTTAAAACAAAAAATGGTATTCTTTATCCAGGAATACTACGTACTAAGAATTAATTTTTTTTTAATTATTGTAGCTATAGTTTGTCGGGTGACCCCTGAAAGGTCACCCAAATCTTTTTGGGTTAACAAATCAAACAATAAAAATTGCTCCCCTTTTGCATTAGTAACAGGGCTATTTAAAAGATTCATTAAAAACGCTATTCTTTCTTCAATCTTATTACCCATTATATTACCCATTTTCTTTTCAGAAATACACCATCTTTTCAGAAGATAAGAGATAAACCAGTCCGAAAGTTGTGGATCATTTGTAATAGTCTTTTTAAAAAAATTTAGTTCATATATCCGAACTTTAGTATCAATAAGTGTTTTTGAAAACTCAAAAAATTGACCATTTAGATACCTTAAGTTCCCAAAAAAATCGCCTTTTTGAAGAATATCATATACGTATTCTTCACCTTGTTCAGAGTAACTTCCTAATTTTACAGCACCAGAAACTATTTCATATATAAAACCATTATTATTTAGGGGTTTATAGATATGATTGTTTTTTTCTATTAAGTTCTCTTTGATTTCGAGCGGCTTTTCATTTTTGAATTTATCCAACAAATAACTATAAAAACAAAAAGAATTGTAGTAACTATTATTTGGAGGTAGCATTTCTATATCCTTATGATTAAGTATATAAAATTATAATAGAATGATTAAGTTATAGTTATTCAAATATTATCAAAAAGTTGTTTTATTTGGAGTTATTAACCATGAATACCTAAGGATTCATAAACTTAGCTATTTTTAAATTCGTAAAGATTGGATTTGCACCTTCACTTTTAGCTACCATTGCCCCAACGGCACAACCAAAATCAATTGCCGATTGCGGATCTTTACCATTAAATAATTTGAATATAACTGAAGCCAAAAATGAATCCCCTGAACCTACTGTATCCAAAACTTTTATTCTATAACCACTATTGTAATAAAATTTTTCTTTATGATACAAAACAGCACCGTAAGCTCCTTTAGTTACACAGATAGATTCTGTATTAGTTTCTTTTGCAATGAAGGAAATAGTTTGCTCCATTGAATTATATTTTGAGTTCAAATAACCTCCGATTTCAAATAATTCATCATCATTAAATTTTACAAAATTGGATTGATTTAAAAGGTTAATTAAGAGTTCTTTAGTATAATGTGGAAATCTTAAGTTTACATCAAAAACCTTATATTTTGCAAGTTTCAATAATCTTAATAATGTATTCTGAGAAGTTTTATCTCGGCAAGCCAAGCTTCCAAAAACAAAAATGTCAGCGGCCAATAATTGATTATTATGTAGCGCTCTAAATTCTATTTTATCCCATGCAACAGGATATTTTATGTCATAAGAAGCTATTCCTTTGTCATTTAAAATAACATTTACTTGACCCGTTGAATAAGCTCCATTAGATTGTATTAAATCTGTATTAACCCCTGAATCTTTTAAATAATTAATTATTTTACTACCTTCTTTATCCGCACCTACACTGCTAATCATTGCAACTACAACACCATAACTTTGTAAACGTAATGCCACATTTAATGGTTCTTACCAACCATTTTTTAAAATGATAATTGAATGCCTCTTTTTCATAGGTCGGTACATAGGAGGTCAGTTTTAAAATATGATCCTCGCCATCCCATTTGGGTAAATCTAAAAAATATTCTTTAACAGGATTATATTTTGGAATCGATTCGGAACGAATCAGAATTTCCAATTTTCCTGTTGGGATATCTACACCTGCTTTTGCTAATTCAATGATAAGCGAGTTTAAATTCAAATAGTGCCATTCTTTAGAATCTTTAAAAGCAATCTGAAAGTCGTGAGAGATTTCATTATACGTGATATCATACTTCGCTTCCAAGTATTCCATAGTATAATCATATATGGTTTTCTTCTTGGCGTCTTTTACGTGGTAAAGAGAATCGCCCAGGTTTTCAGAAACCATTACCTTTTATTTTTGAAGTTGTATTGAATAGCCTCACTCGCAATTTCAGAATTTGATCTTCTACTATTTTGGAGTAGCCAATCGTTTAGCTTCCTCTTTTCAAAAAAGATCATTTTCCCATTGGGCTTTGAGTGTGGAATGTTTCCTGATGCAGTTAGTTTGTATAGATAACTTCTAGAAATACCTGTATAATCACAAGTTTCTTCAAAAGTAAGTACCTCTTTATTGGCTGTTAACAGCCTTTCCAAACGATCAAGTCGTTCAAACAGTAAAATAGTGTCCATTTTTTTCTTTTTAGGATGATTAAATGAACAAAAGCGCTTTTGTTTTCTTTTATTGAATTCTTTGGATAAAGGTAATTGGAGAGAGGTGCTAAAACTCGATTTTGAATATATTTTTATTCACAAAATATTGATAAACAATTACTTATATAAAATAAATATAAATCGAATCAAATGAAATAAGGATAATTTTATTTGGTTTCAAAACGATTTAAATGATACCATTTGATTTTGGTAAAAAAGGAAGCATTTCGGGTTATCAACAATTGATAATTTAATTATCAAGAAAATAAGGATAGTTCAAAGACAAAAAGCTGTTCATCTGAGAAAATAGTTTCATTGTATTGTCACAAAAAAGGTTCGTTTTATGAAACTGCCAAAAAATTAGGGTCAGGAGAAAGCTGAAAATTAAGGGCTATATCAAGAGCTAACCACAGTTCAAAATGGACAACATTACATTAAACTTGTGGCCTATCAATTCAGATATTCGAATGTATCGACCAACTCATACTTCGGACTCCGTTCTATAAATTACAGTAGTGTTTAAATAGCTAAGAAAATCAAGCAAATTATATCTTACAGACCTAATTAACTTATTATAGTTCAATCGGAAAGTTAAGGCAGCTTTAAAGTAGTCCATATTTTTTTGACATAGATTTTTTTAATTTTAATCAAAAATAATTAGACAAACACGAATTTTATAGTAAATTTGCATAAAATGACTAACAGTCAATTAAATGAGAGCATCCTCAAAACATCTATCCAAACACCGCAGAGAACAGCAAATTATTGCTGCAGCAGATATTGTATTGCGTGAAGTAGGTGCTAATAATTTTACGGTAGACCAAGTGGTAGAGCGATTAGAAGTGGCCAAAGGAACAATTTATAAATACTACAAAAGTAAAGACGATATTCTCGCAGAGGTCAGTGTTAACGCATTGAAATTGTTATTGGATTACTTCAAAATAGCAGTCGAAAATCAAAAAGATGGTTTGGAGGCTACAAAAGCTGTTATTATGGCTTGTTATCAATACTATCTGAGCCATCCGCAGTATTTCGAACTTATCGTCTATATGGAACGACCCGATTTCAGGAGCGACGTAAAGAGCTATACTCAGGCAAGCGCCGACCTATCTAATTTTGTGATTGAGCATGTAAAGTGCTGCCAGGCAAAGGGTACGATGAAAGCCGACTTAAACCCGCTCTACACCAACTACGTAATCTGGGGCAGTTGTATGGGTATCATGAATTTTATAGAGTCAAAACGCGTTTTTATTGAACAGTTTGAAAAAATAGACAGAAAAGAACTGGTAAAGGCGTATGCGGAAACTTTGGTAGCCGGAATGGCTGCCTAATTTTTTTGATTAATAGTGACTAACAGTCATTTTAAGTATTGAGAAATGGTAGAAAAAGAATACATATTTCGATTTTTAAGAGATTTGAGCAATAACAACTCAAAGGAATGGATGGATAAAAACCGTTCGCGCTACCATACAGCCAAAGAACGATGGATAGAAGAAGTAGATTTAATCCTGTCAAGACTTTCTAAACACGACCCTTATTTTGAGCAGTTCAAACCTAAGGATACGTTGATGCGTATCAATAACGACAGAAAGTTCAACCCAGATAAACCTGTGTACAAAGACTATTTTTCGTGTTCCCCAATGCAAAAGACCGACGCCTTCGCTCGCATTCATATTTCCGCAGGATTAAGCTGGTCTTTCATCGGTGGCGGTTTATGGAGACCGGAACGTAAGGTATTAAAACAAGTACGGGACGCTATCGATTATGACGGAAACGAGCTTTTGGAAATTATCAATAACAAGAAGTTTCGAGACTTTTTTGGCGGATTGGCGGAGGATCCTAACAAATTGAAGACCTCCCCAAGAAATTACCCGAACGATCACGAGCATATAGAACTCTTGCGTTACAACAACCTTACGGCACAAAAAGAGCTCACACAGAAAATAGTTATCAGCGCTGGTTTTGTCGATTTTGTAGAAGAGGCCTTCGTTACCTTAAAACCATTGAACGATTTTTTTGAAAAAGCCATTTCCGTAGATTAAATGAAAAATATAGCCAACCATATCATCTTATCTACAATCGCAATAACGGCGACCAATGTCTTTTTTGTCATTTGGGTATTAATAGATGGGCATGCTACTCGTAGTGAAATTGTAAACGGACTTTCGTTTTTTGAATTTTTGGGCATCACAAATGGGGCGGTATTTATAATATCGGTATTTAGTGTTACCTATAAAAGTTTAGGCGATAAAGTCTTGGCGTGGGGCTATTCTAACCTGATGCGCGGTTTATTACTTGTTTTGTTATCCGTTTTTGTTTTTGGTGTAGCCTGTTTATTATTATTTATAGTCCATTTTCAATTGAATACAGATTTCAATACGCTAGCCTATGCATTCTACAGTATCAACAATTCCTATTTCCTATCACTCAGCGTGTTTTTTTCACTTGTAAGTGTATTAATGTTTTTTATCTCGAATCTGGAACGACGTTCCGGGAGCATCAAGCGTTTACTTTCCCAATCGATGGGACAGTCGCTAGAGCCTACGCTTACCAATCGGGGTTTTATTTTCATAGACCTCAATGATGCTACTCGTTTGGCAGAAAAACTTCCAAGCGAGACCTATGCAGACCTTTTGAGACATTGTTTTCGATTGCTTAACGATTTGGTTGCCTTTTCGCCTTTTGAGATTTATCAGTATGTAGGCGATGAGGCTGTGTTGACCTGGAAAACAGAAATCCCTAATGCAGATGTACTGGCCTTGCATCTATTTTCTGACTTTACAGCTTACTTGGAAGAGAATCGTCACACTTTCGAGAAAGTATATGGAACACAACCTAAATTCAAATGTGCGATCCATAGCGGTACTGTTGTACAAAGTGAAATCGGAAAAGAGGTTAAACACTTGGTCTATCACGGCGATGTGCTCAATACCGCATCAAGACTGCTATCACAATG
>JANQTG010000116.1:8251-17406 GCA_030731855.1 Cellulophaga sp.
ACTTGGTCTATCACGGCGATGTGCTCAATACCGCATCAAGACTGCTATCACAATGTCACTTCCATAAAACTGATATGATTATATCTAAAGCAAGTATTAAAAATATCCTAAAAATAGAGGATAACTATCATCTTAAATCAATTATCTATGAAAACTTAAAAGGAAAAGAAAACCACGTAACAGCTTATATCGTGAAGCAAAAAGCTATTGAGGCAACAGCCACATCAAAACGAAATACGAACCTATTTTTTGAAACAAAAATTACTAACAATCAACATCTATTTAACGTAAAGAATACTATGAAATCCATCAGAAAAGTAGCAACTCTTGCCGTAATCATTGGGCTACTCGTCTCCTGTGGAGAGGAACCTAATGAAGGCTCAAAGGAAGAACAAAAAACCCCTGCACCAAAAACTGAAAGTTCGGTACAGGTCATTAGAAAATCCGATTTGAAACTGCAAAGTATAACCAACGGCACGGTAACTTCTTATGTACAGATTACAGGTCGTGTCATTCCTAAAAACACTACCCAACTAGTTGCCGAAGTTCAGGGACGTATTTTAAGCTCCGCCAAGCCGTTCAAGGCAGGAACTTCGTATACAAAAGGACAAACAATGCTACGTATAGATAGCCGCGAGTTTGTATTGGGGCTGGAATCCCAAAAAAATGCCTTTTTAAATATCCTAACGAGTATGATGCCCGATTTAAAGGCAGATTATCCCGATAATTACCAAAACTGGTTGAATTACGTGTCCAATTATGAAACAGGTGGTGCACTTCCCGCTTTACCAAAGACCACCTCAGACCCTGAAAAATATTTCGTGACCTCACGTCAAGTCTACACTACTTTTTACAATATAAAGGCACAGGAAGAACGGCTGAGCAAGTTTACGCTAAGTGCGCCATATTCCGGTTCCCTATCGGTAGCACTCGTGGATGATGGTGGTCTGGTCTCGCCAGGCCAGCCAGTAGGCACTTTTATCAGCAATACGGAGTACGAAATAGAATCTGCAGTGAGTATTCCACTTGCCACTAAACTAAAACTAGGCCAAAAAATAAACTTTAAAAGTAACGGACTCGACAAGGCCTTTACCGCAACCGTTAGCCGTATCAATGATATCGTAGATCCAAATACCCAGAATATTCCAGTATTTCTAAGCGTGCGCGATGCCGATTTACGCAGCGGAATGTATCTGGAAGGACAGGTGAATTCAGGTTCGGTCGAGAACGCAGTTGCTATTCCCATAGAAGTAGTCGATAGGGACAATACCGTACATATCCTCAAGGACGGTATTATCAGAAAAGTGCCGATTACCATTGTAAGCACGGGCAACGAAATGCTGACAATTCGCGGGCTGGAAAATAATGATCAGTTGATATTGACCACATTTGAAAACCCGATTTCCGGACTAAAAATCACGAATTAAGATGAAGCAGTTAATAAGCTATTTAGTTCAAAAACCAAGACTTACCGACCTTTTCGTCGGACTTATTATCGTATTGGGACTGCTTACGGCAATCAATATGCGTTCTAATTTTCTTCCCGGCGAACCGGTAAGTTTCATTAGCGTGAACGTGGTGTACCGTGGTGCATCGCCACAAGAACTAGAAACGGATGTGGTCAATAAAATAGAGGATAACTTGGACGGACTAAAAGGGGTTAGACGGGTAACATCCACCTCGCAAGAAAGTTTCGCAAATGTTCGGGTAGAAATCGTAGATGATGCCGACCCCAACGAAGTATTGCAAGACGTGAGTAATGCGGTAGATCGTATCACTACGTTTCCACCTGAAGTAGAAAGTCCTACCGTGATCAAGGAGGAAATCCTGAACTACACTATGACTGTGGCGATTTTTGGAAGCAAGAGCTTGAGCGAACTAAAGGATTATGCGAAAAATATCAAGGATGAACTGCTTTATTCTCCTCAGCTATCTCAAATTTTCTTGTCCGGTTTTCCCGAAGAGGAGATAGAAGTAAGCTTTCGCGAAAGCGACCTGCGAACCTACAACATTACCTTTGACGAGGTCAATGCAGCCATCCAAAGAGAGAATATCAAAGCCTCCGGTGGAAAGTTAAAAACAGGCAGCCAAAATATCTTACTTCGCTTGGACAATCGTGCGTATAGCGCAAAAGGATTACGGAACATCGTTGTAAAGACTACGCTCGACGGTAAAATAATCCGTCTTGATGATGTGGCAACCGTGACGGACCGTTTTGCGGACAAGCCGGATCGAACCTATATCAACGGCAAAGATGCCGTAATTTTAAAGGTATTTTCCCGTGCCGAAGAGGATATTCTGGACAACGCCGCCTATGTCGCCAATTTTCTGGAAACTTTTAATGCCACCCACGAAGGCATCAAAGCGGAAATTATTGAGGATAAAAGTATCTCGCTGAACGATGCTATCGGCACCTTGCAGAACAATGCTTGGCAGGGAATTTTACTGGTACTTATTGTCTTGGGTCTGTTCCTAAATCCGCGTGTGGCTTTTTGGGTCGCCTTTAAAATACCCGTGGCATTGTTGGGCATGTTTATCCTTTCCAGTTTTTACGATTTAACTATTAATCAGGTGTCACTTTTTGGGATGATTGTCGTTCTAGGTGTCATTGTAGATGACGGAGTCGTTGTTGCGGAAAATATCTATCAAAAATTTACCGACGGCGAGAGCGCACTTAATGCAGCGATAAAAGGAACCGTAGAAGTAATCCCCGCGATTATCGCATCCCTCGCCACTACGGCATTGGCGTTTTCGCTTTTCTTTTTTTTAGACGGCCAATTGGGCGATTACTTTAGCGATATTTCTTTTGTGGTATGCGCCACCTTGTTTATCGCACTATTGGAAACCGTTTTTATTTTACCCATTCATATTGCACGCTCCAAAGCCTTGACCAAAAAAGATAAGCCGTGGAAATTAACACAGAAGACCAATAACTCCCTGCTATGGTTCAGGGATAAAATCTATACCAAGGTAATTCGGTTTTTTGTTCGTATTCCCATCGCCGGTATTGTTCTGGTGATACTATTGATGGTCGCAACGGTAGCTGCAATGGGTTCTGGATTGATAAAGGGAACCTTTTTTCCCACTATAGACCAGGACCTGATCACCGCTAAAATTGAATTGCCCTTAGGTACCGATGAAAATATTACCAACCAGAAATTACAACAAATCGAAGATGCCATTTGGAAGGTAAACGAAAACTACACCGACCAGCGTGAAGATGGGGAGGATGTCATTAAATATGCGGAGCGAGTAGTAGGTCCGAATTCCGATGAAGGATTGATCAATATTTATATGATGGAAGGCGACCGTCGTGGAATTTTAAGTTTTGAGATTGCCGACGCCATTCGCCAAGAAGTGGGCGCAATACCCGAGGCGACAAATCTTTCTTATGGAAGTATAGCCGTTTTTGGAAAACCTGTTTCCATTGCACTATTGGGAAGTAATTTTGACGACGTACGTAATGCAAAAAAAATGCTGCGCGACTATTTGCAAAACCGGGACGACCTTAAAGATGTAACCGATACGGACAAAATAGGAATGCCCGAGCTGGAGATGGAACTTACGGAGAAGGCGCGTTTTTTAGGACTTTCGGAAGGGCAGGTTTTCAACCAGATCCGTAAAGGATTTTTTGGTCTGGAAGCCCAGAGTCTACAACGCGGTGATGAAGAAGTGAAAGTATGGTTGCGTTACGATGAAAAAGACCGAAAACGTTTGGACCAGCTGGAAAATGCTCGTTTTATTACACCATCCGGAGCTTCCTACCCCATTGGCGAGATCGCTCGGTTCAAAGAAAAAGTAGGCGTACGTGAAATCAACCATCAAAACGGTATTCGTGAGATTCGTGTAGAGGCCGATGTGGCCAGTTTATTGACTTCTGTTCCGGCTGTTTTGGCAGAAGCCGAGGCAACCATTCTGACGGATATTAAAGATAAGTATCCGAACCTACGCTACACTTTGGAAGGCGAGGCACGACTAAGTGGCGAGACCCAATCCAGTAGTCAGGGACCGTCCACAATTGTATTTATCCTATTAATTGCGATAATACTTTTTAGCTACAGGTCTTTCAGTAAGGCGATTACCATTTTGTCAATGCTACCGTTCGCATTTATTGGAGTGGCTTGGGGCTCGTTCGTACACAACGTGCCGGTGAGTATTTTTTCCATATTGGGAATGATTGCCCTCTGGGGAATTTTAATCAACAATGGTCTTGTTTTGATATCGACCTATAACGATTTGCTTAAGACGGACAGAACTGCAAAAGAAGCATTGAAAGAGGCGGCAATAAGTCGTTTTAGACCAATAGTCTTAACGACCATAACCACGGTTTTTGGACTCGCGCCCCTACTGCTCAATAATTCGGTAAGTGCCCAGTTCTTAAAGCCAACAGCTATTGCCATTGCTTACGGGTTAATTTTTGGAACGGTTTTAACACTTATTTTCTTGCCATCCGTCTTAACCGTATTAAATAGTTTGAAACTTTTCTATCACGAGCGGTTAAGGGGTAAAAAGAACATTACGGTAACCGAGTTGGATATTGAATTGAGGGAAAAACAAAACATACTATCATAATGATGAAAAAGATGAAATATCATAGCTATACATGGGTGTTTTTTGTAGTCGCTTTCACGAAAGCGTTGACCTTGACCGCCCAGGAAAGACCTCAAGAGACCTTATCCTTGGAACAAGCGATCGCATTGGCCTTAGAGAACAATCAGTCCATACAAATAGAACAAAAACGGGTAGCAATAGCCGAAGAAGGACGAAGTAAAGGAAACGCCGGGCTGCTGCCTACGATCAATTTAATCGGCGAAGCCAATTACACTAACAACGAAACGGATTTGACGATTCGCACCTTCCAACCGCAACCGCCGGTAGTGAACTTTGACGAAAGCGGCGTAGCATCTACGACCATTTCTGGGGTAGTACAAGCGGATTACACCGTGTTTGCCGGGTTTAGTGGAAAGTACCGCTATAAACTACTTGAAAGCCAAAACAACGTTGCCCGATACCAACAACAAGCCCTGATAAACACTACGGTACTTGAACTGTCCACCCTATTTTTGGAAATCGCCAAACTGCAACGTAGACAGGAATTGTTGGAGGAAACCATTAAGATAAGCTCAGATAGACTAAAGCGGGTCTCCGACCAAAAACAGTTCGGTCAAGCAACGGGACTTGATGTATTGAATATTGAAAGTAACCTAAACCGTGATAAAACCAGCCTGGACCAAGTATTGTTGGCAAAGAACAACTTGAAACGCAATCTCAATTTTCTACTAGGGTACGAACCTGAACGCAGGTACTGGGTAAATGCGTCCTATACCTTGTCCCAACTTGAAGATACAGAAACCATAAAGGCTGCCATTTTAGCGAACAATCCTAATTTGAAATTGGTGAAGGAGGGGATTTCAATGGCCGATAATCAAATAGGATTGGCAAAATCGAGAACCTTGCCCAAGTTGGATGTTTTTGCGAACTACGGTTATTTTAATCAGGAAAACGATATTCAGCAACTTGCTGAAATTACGAATATAGGTTACGCGGTAGGAGGCCGCTTGACCCTCAATATTTTCAATGGAGGACAAACTCAAACGGCTATCAAAACCGCAAGGCTGAATAAAGAGACCAGCGAGTTACAGGAAAGTCAATTGGCCGATAGGTTGGTTACGGAAGCTGTTACGGAGGTCAATCGCATTGATATCCTTCAAGGCCAATTAGTACGGGAAAAGCAAAATCTTAAAACCTTTGAAGAAACCTATGCCCGTACCGAAGAACGTTTTAAAAACGGTACGGTCACCAATCTTGACCTAAGGGATGCGCAAACCGCCCTGCTCAATGCACAAATTGTAATTGCAGAACTACAAGCGGACTTGATGCAATCCTATATAACCATAGATGCGCTAAGTGGGGTAATTTTAAAGTAATGCTAAAGGGCAATGCATATTTAAAGAAGGCAGATGAACGCTTGGGAACAATTATCTCAAGCGTTTCTTTGCCAACGCTTTATTGGTCCGGATATGTCTTTGAGGATTTGGTCAGTTGTATTTTGGATATGCAGATTCGTTATCGTGGTAACGCGGTACGCTACAAACGATTAAAGGACTTGCTTGAAAATGCACCTATTACCGCAGAAAATCTTTTCAGTATTGGGGATACAGGACTAGCTAAAATTAAAATGTCAGGTCAAAAGTACAAGGTATTGGTTACCTTGGCCGACCATTGGCAACAGCATCGTTTAGAGGTAACAGATTTTCAAAATTTAAGCGATGAAGACGTAAAATCGATTTTATTGAACATCAAAGGTATTGGTAACTGGACGGTGGATATGATTTTGTTATACACCTTACAACGGCCCAATATTTTTCCTGTAGGTGATTTTCATCTCAAAAAAATAATGAAACAAGTCTATGAAATTCAGGATAATGAAAACCTAAAAAAAGAAATGCTAGATATAGCCGAAGAATGGAAACCCTATCAATCAATAGCAGTTTTGTATCTTTTGGAATGGAAAAAATAATCAATGATGAATGCAGATAAATTTGAAAAAGTAACAATAACGAATCAAGAAGAACTGCGTTTTTGGCTGTTGGAGAATTATCAGCATGAAGAAAGCGTCTGGCTTGTAACTTACAAAAAAAACGTACCTAATAAATATGTTTCTAGGGAGGAGGTGTTAGATGAATTGTTATGCTTTGGATGGATAGACGGCGTACGCAAAAAATTGGATGAAGAACGGACGATGCAATTAATCTCGCCACGGCGAATACAACATTGGTCGCGTACCTATAAAGAACGTGCCGCTCAATTAATAGAGCAAAATAGGATGCACAAGAGAGGTTTTAAATCAATATCAGATTCAAAAGAAAAAGGGCTTTGGGATTTTTTGGAAGATGTCGATAATCTGGTCATACCAAACGACCTAGAAACCGCCTTGAAAACAAAAAAGGATGCCTTTGAATTTTTTGTATCCATCAACGATTCAAGCAAACGCTTTGTGTTACGCTGGATTAAACTCTCCAAAACCGAGAAAACCAGACAAAATAGGATTTTAAAAATCACAACACTATCTGCCAAGGGCGAGAAATTACCTGGAAGTTGAAACAAAACTAGAATGAAAAAGTCGGGCAGAGCAGATTTAGCATTGATGGGAGGTAGTATTCCGCCGTGGTTGTTCAATAGAATGAAACAACTGGCCCTGCCTATGGTAGAAGCTATTATTGCTAATACCGGTAAGGAAGATTTTTTAAGTCGGCTGTCCAATCCTTTTTGGTTTCAGAGTTTTGCTGCCGTGATTGGTATGGACTGGAACTCGTCAGGGGCTACGACGGCTGTGATGAGCGCGCTAAAGCAAGTGATAAATCCGGTAAGCAAAGAACTAGGGCTTTACGTCTGCGGTGGCAAAGGAAAAGAGTCTTTAAAAACACCTCAAGAACTTTTGGAAGTAGGTTATAAAACAGGATTGGATGGAGATGCCCTTGCTAGAGCGAGTAAACTTTCTGCCAAGGTTGATAATACCGCTGTACAGGACGGTTTTAATCTATATCTGCATAGTTTTATTGTAAGTGATGAAGGGCATTGGTCAGTTATTCAACAAGGGATGCATACCGAAAATAGAAAAGCAAGACGCTATCATTGGCACTCTGAAAATATGACCTCTTTTATCCAAGAGCCGCATAGCGCTATTTGCGGTCTTAGTGATGGACAAATAATAAATTTGGTGGACAAAAAAGCGAAACCAGCGCAAAAAGGAATCCTAAATATAGCCGCGGAACATCCCGATAAAGTATTAAAGGAATTGCCGCACTTGCTAATGCCTGCTTACTGTAATGTAAAAGCAAAAGATATAGACATTAAGCGGCTTGGAAGCATTTTATGGTTGGCACAAGAATCCCAAACTACCAATTTTGAAGAATTGTTGCTGCTAAAGGGGTTGGGACCGCGAACCTTACAATCCTTGGCTTTGGTAAGTGAAGTCATCCACGGGACACCATCGAGATTTACCGACCCGGCACGTTTTTCTTTTGCACACGGTTCAAAAGGTGGTAAACCATTTCCAGTTCCTACGGCGGTTTATGACGAGACCATTGGTACGCTAAAAAAAGCTGTAGAAAATTCCAAAATAGGTAATTCCGATAAATTGAAGGCCATAGGAAAACTGTCCAAGCTCGCACAAAAAGCAGAGCAGAACTTTGAACCCAAGGAAAATTTTGAGGAACTATTAGCAAAGGAAAATCGAGATAGCCACAAATATGGGGGACGAACCTTGAAAGGATATGTAAAGACACCAAACGTTCAACTTGGTTTAGGTTTATTCGATGAATCCAAAAACGATTAAAAATGTGGCGATGTCCTAAATGCGAGCGTAATTTTAAAACAACCAATCAGTCCCATAGCTGTACCAATATTGATATGGGCGAACTCTTTATGGGCAAGCCCGACGATTTGGTACTCGCCTTGGATAAGCTATTGATAGTAACTTCTCAATGGGAACCTAATGAAGTAGGTGTCGCAAAAAAATCAATCGTATTTACTTCAAAAAAGGCCTGGCTTATCGTAAAACCGATGACGAAGGTTTTGGATATCAAGTTCTATTTTGGCGAGCAGCTAGAAACTGAAGAACTACATAAAGTAACACTTTGGGGTAAAAAATATGCGCATCACTTACGGGTTGCCAAACCAGAGGAAATAACAAACAATGTTGTTGAATTGTTGCGAAACGGATTTGAGTTTTCATTGCTGTAGGCTTCTTTAAAATTTAGAGGTGATTTTAACTGTTCTATTATACAGCCGTTTAACAGTACAAATTCAAAAAGAGAAATAGTATTTATTTAAAAGTCCAATTCTTAGTCTCTTTTAGTTGTTTCTTCAAATGACCTTTTATGGGACTTAGATTCCTTAATCTAACATTGAGGTTAAAGTACCTAATTGATGTATTACTTTTTCCAAAAAGCACCCTCCTACCCGTAAAGAATTATCAAAATAAACCAAAATGTATCAAATAATACCCAGCTTAATTAAAAACCAGTTTTGAGTGCAAATTGCGTGCAAATGAAAAAAGCTTCAAAAGTCAAAAACTCTTGAAGCCTTATATTTACTGGTGGAGAATACCGGATTCGAACCGGTGACCTCTTGCCTGCCAGGCAAGCGCTCTA
>JANQTG010000117.1 GCA_030731855.1 Cellulophaga sp.
TTACTATGAAAAGAATATAAGGTAGGCGTAGATAAAAAAGTTCGACTAGTGTTATTTAATTGCTGTTCGTATTTAGCTTCTATATTCCAATTTTCGCTAAAATTATAGCCCACCCCACTCGACGAGATAAAACGTGGAGGCAACATCCGATTTTCAATTTTATCAAATTCAAACTCGGAGGCTATTCCTGAGAAAAAATATAGTTTGTCAGAGACGTGATAAACAATTCTGTTGTTAAAGGTATAGAGATCTGATAGTCTATAAGCATTATTACTAGCTTCAAATTGCCAACTAAAATTTTTCATAAATCGGGACGATAAATTAAAATTTGAATGCATCTCATCGTCTAAAAGGTTTGGATATAAAAAACTAGAAAATTGAGTGACGCTTTCTGTGTTTTCTAAAGTATCATTCGTATTATTAGTACTTTGACCGTACATTTGGATACTTAAAAATAAAAAAACAATATAGGCTTTTACCATAATCTACAATATTAAACGAAACTCTAAACTAATCAGAAATTCATTTGTAATTATAATACGTAGTTAAACTTTAACAAACTTTATACCTTTACCAATCGAATAACTTTTTAAAATAAAACTAATATTTCTTTGTTTTATGAAAAAACAATACACTCAAAAACAACTCCCTGAAATTGCAAAATACATCATAGCTAATGCACCACATAAAAGGCTTTGCTTTTACGGAGCCATGGGTGTAGGAAAAACAACACTCATTAAAGCTATTGTAAAAGAACTCGGCAATAATGAGGAAGTCAACAGCCCTACTTTCGGCATTGTGAACGAATATCAAAAAGAAGATGGTCGCCTTTTAGCCTATCATTTTGACTTCTACAGACTTAATGATGAAAGTGAAGCTTTAGACTTTGGTATTGAAGACTATTTATATGCGGATGCCTGGATATTTATGGAATGGCCAGAAAAAATTAGTGGTTTACTCCCAAAAGAGGTTACCAATATTTATATTGAAATTATTGACGAGACGACTAGAAGACTTGTTTTAGAAGATAAGTCTAATGTGGTAATGTAATAATTGTTTTAATCAATTTAAATGATTTTGTTTTACAAACCAATCAATGACAAATACTGAAAATTTTCGCTTACACTTTTGGACATTCAACTTTTGACATTCGATTTTTTTTAACACGTTCTCAAACTATTTTAACAACAATTTTTCTAAACAACTAAGAAGCATATTTTTTATTATATACTTTTCGATGAAATGTAAATTTTTCGATAAAATGTATGATTTATCTGTTAAATTGTATAAATTTAACGTTGAATAACATTTCATAAGTAATTTTTTTCCTACATTTGTATCGAAAATGAAACTAATCTTTAAAACCCCAATTACGATGAACACAAAAAAAACAATTTTAGCCCTTGCAACCGTAGCTTTATTTGCATTTACTTCTTGCACTTCAACCAGTGCTTCTGATGATGCTATTTATGAAGATGAATCTATTGATAGAACAAAAATCAAAATCCATACTAACGGTATCGATAGAACAAAAATCAAAATCCATACCAACGGATAGTAACTTATAAAAGTTAAAAAAAGGATTTCTACATACTAGAAATCCTTTTTTTTTGTTATAATAAAACAATTACATCCAAATCGAAACTATTCTGATGCTAAACAATGCTAAATTAAACGAAAGTAATTCGAGAAAAAAAAAATCAAAAAGTATTTTTGTAGGTAGTCTTGTAGCACTAATAATTGTAATCTCACCATATTTATTCTATACCTATAGATTTTTTCCAAATGAAAAAACTATGGATTTTTATTTATTTATAATGGAAAGTAATTTTAATGAAAGTATATCTACAGTAATGTGGTTTTTCATGATTAAATTTATTCCTCTTCTACTCTTAGTACTTTGGTTTTTCACCTGTAAACACTGGTGGTATCATGCTATATTAATACCAATTGCTATGTACACTTTCCAAATAGTTTCATTATTTTATGAAGAAAAATATTTAGACGAGACTGAAATCTACTGGTTAATTCCAATAATGTTAGTCGTTACACCATTTGTTTATTTTATTCGGGTAAAACTTTTTGATAAACATGTTTTAGGTATAGACCTTGAAGCCATGGATGCCGAACTAAAAGTGTATAAAGAAAAAGAACGTTTGCAAAAAGAGAAAGAGGCAGAAGATAAAATGTTGTAAATTTGCTTGAACTACTTTTTAGATAAAAAGCAGTTAGCTATTAATTTATAACTTGTGATCGCTATATGAATCAGCCTAGTTCACCATTCAGCAAACAACAGCTACTTCCACAAGAAGAAACTCTAGAGATTTTAAGACAAAAAGGAGAACTTTTTATTGGGATTCCTAAAGAAAATCAATACCAAGAAAAACGTATTTGCTTAACGCCAGATGCCGTGAATGCTATAACTGCAAACGGACATAGAATTTTAATGGAAGCTGGTGCCGGAGAAGGTGCTAATTTCTCGGACTTAGAATATACCAAAGCCGGAGCCGAAATAACGCGTGACACCAAAAAAGTATTTGGCTGTGCTATTGTTTTAAAAGTAGAACCGCCAACATTGTCAGAAATAGCATTAATGAATCCGCAAACAACGCTAATTTCTGCCTTACAAATAAAAACTCAGTCCAAAAAATATTTTGAAACTTTAGCGCAAAAACGAATTTCTGCCATCGCTTTTGAGTATATTATGGATGATGATGGTAAATACCCAGCCGTACGTTCTTTAAGTGAAATTGCTGGAATATCATCGGTGCTTATTGCCTCTGAAATTATGGCAAATACGAATAAAGGTAACGGACTCATGTTTGGAAACATCAGCGGTGTTCCTCCTGTAGAGGTCGTTATTATTGGTGCTGGTACCGTAGGTGAGTTTGCCGCACGTTCTGCCATCGGACTTGGTGCAAACGTTAAAATATTTGATAATTCGATCACTAAACTCAGAAGTATTCAGGCCAATTTACGCCAAACGGTGTATACATCTACCATTCAACCTAAGAATTTACTAAAAGCATTAAAACGCTGTGATGTGGCTATTGGCGCTATTCGCGGAAAAGATAGATCGCCTGTTGTTGTCTCTAAAACCATGGTAGAATCTATGAAAAAAGGGGCTGTGATTATTGATGTGAGCATCGATATGGGCGGTTGTTTTGAAACAAGCGAAATTACGAGTCACGATAAACCTACCAAAGAAAAATATGGCGTGCTCCACTATGCCGTTCCTAATATTCCATCGCGATACCCGAAAACAGCATCCATTTCTATAAGTAATATATTTACACCTTATCTTTTAAAAATTGGAGAAGATGGTGGTATCGAAAATGCCCTGCGTTTTGATAAAGGTTTGCGAAACGGACTCTATTTTTACCGAGGTATTTTGACCAATAAATCTGTTGGCGAATGGTTCGACCTTTCGTACAATGATATTAACTTTCTTATTTTTTAAAATTTCTACATGTCATTTATCAAACGATTATCATTTTTTTTATTCGGCCTTTCGATCGGAATTGTATTTTTAGTTTTCTTTTTTAAAAATAAAGCGAAAGAAACAGGCGCCGAGTTTTGCTACTTACCAAATTGTAGAGTTTTAAAAGATATGCGCTCCAAGTCATACTCATATTCCGATGAAGTTACTCAAATGATAGCCTCAGGAACTATAGATTCTTTAGGTATTAAAACTTTTTTCACGAACGGAGATGTTGATTTTGAAAATAGTGATACCAAATCTAAGCCTTGTAAAACCTATAAAATAGACTACGAAACCGAAGAAAAAGGCAAACAAACCCTAACCGTTATTAATTGTCCTAAGAAGATTAGTATTGAAAAAATTGAGTGATTTGGTAGTTAGTAGTTAGTTGTTAGTTGTTAGTTGAAAACTATTTTTTTTAATCGACAACCTGAACATTTTTACTAAAACAATTATTTGAGACTAAAGCTTAAATTTCGTACTTCTAATTTCATATTTCTAATTTTTTTTACAGTCTTAATACTTAATACTTTGTACTCAATACTTTTTCTAATTTCATATTTCTAATTTTTTTTTAAAATCTTAATACTTAATACTTTGTACTCAATACTTTTTCTAATTTCGTACTTCTAATTTTTTTTTAAAATCTTAATACTTAATACTTTGTACTCATATTTTTTCTAATTTCGTATTTCTAATTTTTTTTAAAGTCTTAATACTTTTTCTAATTTCGTACTTCTAATTTCGTATTTTTTAAAGTCTTAATACTTTGTACTTAATACTTGAACTTTAAAACTACCCACTAAACTAAATCTTCCTTC
>JANQTG010000118.1 GCA_030731855.1 Cellulophaga sp.
GTTGTCGGTTGTTGGTGAAAAATTGAAAACGTTCCATAAGAATATAAGCATGTTCTGTTGCACAATACTAATGAATAAATTTTAAAATTAAGTTTGCACTTGACACTTGTACTTGAACTTAAACTTTTTTCCTTTTTCTAATTTAGTACTTCGTATTTTTTGGACTTAAAACTTAACACTCAAAACTTAAAATTATTGGTGTTTATATTGATAAATTCTCAACATTGCGTCTCGCTTCTTCAAACTCCTTCACCATCGTTGCCACAATTTCAGCAGCTGGTTTTATGTCGTTGATTAAAGCTGAAACCTGACCTATTTCTAGTTCTCCTTCTTCTAAATCGCCTTCAAACATGCCTTTTTTAGCTCTTGCTCTGCCTAAGTGTGCTTTTAATGCTTCGGCGTTTGTTCCTTGAATGTAAAGATTTTGAATATCAGTGTAAAACTTGTTTTTCAAAAGTCTTACTGGTGCTAATTCTTTTAGAGTTAAATGGGTATCGCCTTCACCAGCTTCGACCACTTTTTGTTTGAATAATTGGTGAGATGATGCTTCGTGGCTTGCCACAAATCTGCTCCCTACTTGCACGGCGTCTGCCCCTAAAATCATAACTGCTAACATGGCGCTACCTGTTGCAATGCCACCCGCCGCAATAATCGGAATAGTGATTTTTTCTTTTACTAAAGGAATTAAGGTCAACGTAGTGGTTTCATCACGACCATTATGTCCGCCGGCCTCAAAACCTTCGGCTACAATGGCATCTACACCTGCTTCTTGTGCTTTTAGGGCGAATTTTACACTACTGACTACATGAACCACAGTTATGCCTTTTTCTTTTAAAAAGGATGTCCATGTTTTCGGATTTCCTGCGGAGGTAAAGACTATTTTAACTTCTTGCTCTACAATAATTTCCATAAGCTGTTCTAAATCAGGATACAGCATCGGAATGTTTACGGCAAAAGGTTTATTGGTGGCTTGTTTACATTTTTGAATATGTTCTCGCAACACATTGGGATACATAGAACCAGCGCCGATAATCCCTAATCCTCCAGCGTTTGAAACGGCTGATGCTAATCGCCATCCACTGGCCCAAATCATTCCGCCTTGAATAATAGGATAGTTTATTTTAAAAAGTCGTTTTATTTTATTTTCCATAATTACGAAATTACACCAGAGCCTATTAATTCGTCATTTAAGTGCCATGCTACAAATTGCCCTTCGGTAATAGCAGATTGTTTTTTTTCAAAGTCTACGTAAAGTCCACCAACTACTTTATATAAAGTGGCTTTTTGCAATTCTTGACGGTAGCGAATTCGAGCCAGCACTTCCATAGTTTCATCTTCTTTTAAAGCCAAATCCGTGCGCACCCAATGCAATTCGTCATCTTTTACAAAAAGGGTATTTCTATACAAACCTGGGTGATTTTTTCCTTGTCCGGTATAAATAACATTCTGATCAACATCTGTTTCTATTACAAACAAGGGTTCTTTCGTGCCACCCACAGCCAATCCTTTTCGTTGTCCTTTGGTAAAATAATGTGCCCCTTGGTGTTCGCCAACTACTTTACCATCATTAATTTGGTAAACAGGTTTTTGAGAATGGTATGCTAATGCTTCCATTTTAGTAGCAAAATCGACCTGTTTATCCGCATATATCGGAATAGTTGAAGGTACTTCAATGATTAGTCCTTTTTTAGGTTTCAATTTTTGTTGTAAAAACTCTGGCAAACGAACTTTACCTATAAAACAGAGACCTTGTGAATCTTTTTTGTCAGCCGTAATTAGATCATTTGCTGCGGCAATTTTACGTACCTCGGGTTTTAATAATTCTCCAATCGGAAAAAGTGTTTTAGACAATTGTTCTTGGGATAATTGACACAAAAAATACGATTGATCTTTATTTGGGTCTTTTCCTGAAAGTAATTGATAGGTTTCGGAACCATCGCTATTTACAATAGTTCCTTTTCTGCAATAATGACCTGTAGCCACGTAATCTGCCCCTAATTGCAAGGCAATTTTCATAAAAACATCAAACTTAATTTCACGATTACATAGCACATCTGGGTTTGGTGTGCGTCCTTTTTCGTATTCATTGAACATATAATCAACAATCCGCTCTTTATATTCAACACTTAAATCAACGGTTTGAAAAGGAATTCCTAATTTATCAGCTACAATCATAGCGTCATTGCTATCTTCTAACCACGGACATTCATTCGAAATGGTTACCGAATCGTCATGCCAATTTTTCATAAAAAGACCAATAACCTCGTAGCCTTGCTCTTTTAAAAGATAAGCCGCTACACTAGAATCTACACCACCAGAAAGGCCTATTACTACTTTTTTCATTCGTTTATAAAGTAAGACTGCAAAAATACAAAATGCTACTAGAACATATAGTCGAGTTTAGTATTTAAATATGACGCACTGTAATCTTAATGTTTTGTTAAATACATCTAAACTAAGCAACCAAACGTAAATAATGTATCTATAAAATATAAAATTTAAAAATAATGTTGATGAAAAACTTAGTACACTTAAAATTACTTTCAATAATTTTCTTTACCGCACTTCTATTAAACTCTTGTGATTTAAGTGGTACTGACGAAAATTTAGAATTAAACACCTCAATAGTAGATTTAATAAAGGCTGAACCAAATTTAAGTAGCTTACTGGCGGCTTTAGAAGCTAACCCAAGTAACAATATTTTAACCTCATTATCTAATCCAGGAAGCTATACATTGTTAGCACCTACGAATGAAGCTTTTGATGAATTTCTAAACGGAGCCCAATTAACAGACCTTTCTGCTAGTGACTTAGAACAATTACTTTTAAATCATATTTTAATTGATAATGTAGACGAAGATGCCTTTGAAGTCGCCAATGATCAAGATTTATTTTACACGAAAACTGCTGCATTTATAATTAGAAATAACGAGAGACTATTTTTGAATATATATTTTAATACTAGCAACAACGAACTTAAATTTAATAACCTTGCCACCGTAATAGATGGCGATAAAACAGCAGATAACGGAATAATCCATACTGTGGATAAGGTTATTGATCTACCTACTGTTGTTACTTTTGTGCAAGCAGATGAAAGGTTATCAACCTTATTAGGTGCTTTGACCAGCGATGGTCAACCCGATTTTGCTACTATCTTAAGCACACCTCTTGCGACAAGTCCAGCACCATTTACCGTATTTGCCCCCATTAATTCAGCTTTTTCTGCGTTAGCATCAGTGCCTACAGGAGATGATTTAACACAAGTTTTATTACACCACGTTATTCCTGAAGCGAATATTGTAAGCAGTCAAATTACCAACGGATTAGTATCACCTGCAACTTTAGAAGGTGATGTATTAACCTTTACTGTTCAAAATAATATTGGTTTTATTGAAGACGGAGCAGGAAATAATGATGCGAAATTAATCACCGGAAACTTAAACATTCAAGCTAAAAATGGTGTTGTACATGCTATCGACAAAGTACTAATACCAAATACTGGTAACTAAGCTATTATTGTATTTTATATTATCAAGGCTGCCTATAGGCAGCTTTTTTTTTAAAACTGTCAACTTTATTTCATTTTGTTAAACTTATACTAAATAACTTTAAACAAAAGCAACCTTTTTGGTTTTTGCGCATCATTGTAATGTTTATAGTTTTAAATAAAATCTTAAACAATAAGTTTATCAATTAAAATATTAATTTTAAACCCCAGTAACATGAAAAATTTAATTTGGTTAAAGAAAACAGTTTTACTTTTAGCATTAGTAACGTTTGTAGTGTCTTGTGACGATGATGATCCTGTAACGTTACCAGGCACAACAATTACAGATTTAGCAATTGCTAGCCCAAATTTATCAAGTTTAGTGGCAGCACTTACCGCTGCTAATGGCAATTTACCAGTAGTACTTCAAGGCGAAGGACCATTTACGGTTTTAGCCCCTACAAACGAGGCCTTTAGTACTTTTTTAGCTGGTAGACAATTAAGTGATATTCCAGCAGAGGTTTTAACACAGGTATTACTGAACCACGTAATCGATGGCTCAATTGAAGCAGCAGACTTAACAGCTTTAAATGCAGATGGAAGTTTTTATGCTTCTACATTGGCTGACGGAGCAAAAGCAGGTACTAAAATGAGCATTTATTTTAATACTTCCGAAGGTGTTAGGTTTAACGGAGTTTCTTCAGTTATAACTGGTGGTGCAAATATCGAGGCAAGTAATGGTATCATACATGTTGTAGACGCTGTTATAGATTTACCTACGGTTGTAACATTTGCTGTAGCAGATGATCGTTTCGATATTTTACAGGCTGCTCTAACCAGAGAAACATCTTTTAATTATGTAACTGCATTAGGAACCCCTAACGGAACTGCACCTGCACCATTCACCGTGTTTGCACCAACTAATGATGCTTTTATTGCTCTTTTATCAGATTTAGAGTTAATGGAATTAGGCGATGTCCCAACAGCTACCTTACAAACAGTGTTAGAATTACACGTAGTTCCAGGCGCAAATGTACTTTCTAGCGAACTTGCTGGTTTAGATGGTGAAAATGTTGCATCACTTGGTGGTACTGACATTACAATACAAGCTTCCCCTGCTGGTATTATTGCTACAGGTGAAGATGATACTTTAAACCCCATAATAATAGCAGATGTACAAGCATCAAACGGTGTTATACATGCTATTAGTAGAGTAATTAGATAAGAAAAAGAAAAAATATTCTCAATTTTTAAGCCCTTTCAGATTTTATACCTGAAAGGGCTTTTTTTATGATACTCTCAAAAAAAGCAGGAAAAATCTTTAAATTGTTAAACTTATACTAAAAAAGATTAAACAAACGCAACCCTTTTGAATTTTATGCATCTTATTTGCGTTTAGCTTATTTGCTAAAATTGTAAACAATGTAAACCTATAAACATTAAAGATTATGAAAAAATTACTACGATTAAAAAGTTTAGTATTAGGTGTTTTGTTACTCACATTTATCTATTCTTGTGATGATGAACAAAGCACAACACCTGAAATGAAACCAAATATTGTACAAACCGCTCAAGCAACTGATGCCTTAAGTAGTTTAGTTGCAGCATTACAAAAAGCCGATGAAGGAACCACAAATGATTTGGTAAGTACATTAAGTAGCGATACAAAGTTCACCGTATTTGCACCAACAAACGAAGCATTTACTGCTTTATTCGCCCAACTAGATGGTTTTTCTTCATTAGCCGATTTTGAAACTACAGAGCAGAAAAATCTATTAGCTGACATTCTTAAGTACCATGTAGTAGCTGGCGCTGGAGTTTTTTCAAAGGACTTAGCCAACGAACAGGCTATCAAAACGGTTCAAGAAGAAAATGTAGTTATTCGTTTAGATGGTGATAACGTCTTTGTTAAAGATGCCACAACTGATGAAGCTAAAGTTCTTATTGCTGACGTTGAAGCGAGTAACGGTGTTGTTCATGTTGTAGACAAAGTATTAATACCACAAGCAGTTTTAGATAAATTAGAAAGTATTGCTATTTCTGAAAGAAACTTAGTTGATGTAGTTGTTAATACTGACCCACTTTCTATTTTAGAGGCTGCTGTTATTAAAGCTGATCTTGTAGCTACACTAAGTAGTGCAGGTCCGTTTACAGTTTTTGCACCAACAAACGATGCTTTTGTTGCTTTATTAGCTGCTTTAGGAGATGACTACACTAGTTTAGATGATTTTGATACTCCTGCCGAATTAGAATTATTGAAAAATATTTTATTATACCATGTAGTTCCTAATGCTCAAATTGCTGCTGGTGATTTAGCCGCTGGTTCTGTTGCTACTGCATTTCCAGAGAATAGCCTTGAGATAATTGCTTCTGGAGGGTCTTTTGTTATAGGCGATGCCTCGTCTACCGATGCAAAAATTACAGGAACAGATATTTTTGCAAGTAACGGTGTTGCACATACTATTGACAAAGTTTTATTACCACAAGCTGCCGTAACATTTGCAACTAGAATTGCTAATGGAGATTTAGTTGATCTAGTAATTAAAACTGAGCCACTTTCTGTTTTAGAAGCTGCGGTGATTAAAACAGGATTAGTAGAAACTTTAAGAAGCGCTGGTCCATTTACAGTATTTGCACCAACAGATGATGCTTTTGTAGCTCTTTTAAACGCTTTAGGTGATGATTACAACAGCTTAGATGATTTTAATACAACTGCTGAAATCGATTTATTGAGAAATATATTATTATACCACGTTATTCCCAATGCAGAAGTGAAAGCTGGAGATTTAGCTCCCGGAATGGTTGGTACTGCTTTTGCAAACAATAGCTTAGAAGTTATTGCTTCTGGCAATACCTTTGTAATTGGTGATGCCTCAGATGCTAATGCTACAATTACTGGTACAGATATTTTTGCAACCAATGGTGTTGCACATACTATTAATAAAGTATTATTACCACAAGCTGCTATTGATTTTGTAGGCAGATTAAATAACGGAACTTTGGTGGACATAGTAGTTGCTACAGACCCACTTTCTATATTAGAAGCTGCAGTTATTAAAACTGGCTTGGTAGATACATTAAACAGTGCTGGTCCATTTACCGTTTTTGCTCCTACAAATGATGCTTTTGTAGCCTTATTAAACGCTTTAGGTGATGACTATAACAGTCTTGATGATTTTAATACTACTGCTGAAATAGATTTATTAAGAAATATCTTGTTATATCATGTTATTCCTAATGCCGAAGTAGCTGCTGGTGACTTAGCTGCAGGTATGGTTGGAACTGCTTTTGCAAGTAATAGTATCGAAGTTATTGCATCTGGAAATACGTTTGTAATCGGTGATGCTTCCGCTATAAATGCTACGATTACTGGGACTGATATTTTTGCAACCAACGGTGTTGCGCATACTATTAATAAAGTTTTATTACCAGCTTCTGCGGTAGAATTTGCAACAAGACTTACTAATGGATCTTTAGTAGATATCGTTGTTGCAACACCTTCACTATCTTTCTTGGAGGATGCTGTTATTTTAACTGGACTGGTAGATACTTTAAATGGCAATGGTCCTTTTACCGTATTCGCTCCTACAAATGATGCCTTTAGAGCTTTATTTAGAATATTAGGTCAAGATTTCGTAAACAGAGAAATGGCTGCTTTTGATACTACTGAAAGAATAGATGCTTTAAGAGATCTTTTACTTTACCATGTAGTAGCAGGACAGGTACTTGCTAGTGATTTAAGAGCTGGTAGCGTTCCAACTGCATTTACAGGAAATTCATTTACAGTGGTTGCTTCAGGAAACAGTTTTGTAATTAGAGATACGACATCTGCTAGTGCTGATGCTGGTATTGTTGCGACCAACATTTTAGCAACAAACGGAGTTGCTCATGTTATCAATCAAGTATTGGTTCCGTTATCATCTTTCGGTCCACTACATTAATATTTGTTTTTGTTCGTAAGAAGAAGCTGTTGTGATTTTCACAGCAGCTTTTTTTTGTGAATATATATCACAAAAAGTCAAAACGTTAAGAAAGGATTACTCTTGAAAATAGTGATGACAAATCGATGAAACTATTAAACATGTATATTCGCTTTGCGAAATAGGCACATACAATTACTCAAATAACCAAAATACACACTACATAAATACGTGAATTCGAGGTCTCAAATCCTAAAAAATTTAACCTACTCTCATTGCATAATTGAATTTTAAGCGTTTACCACCGAACTCAAATGATTATTTAGTTTTTCAATCTATAACTATATTCAAGATATCTACAAGTCATTTAATTAAAAAACCAAAAGAACCTGAGCGTAATACTATTTAAAAAATAACGTCTTACAATTCTGTTTTTCTTACATATTAACCTGAAAAAATATTCAACAACAGATTAACATACTTTAAGGTACAAAATTGACTTATTGACAACTTTGATTTTCAAAAACAAAATTGATATCGCATATTTGCTAACCCAAATCTTACCAAACCAAACCTTCATAAAAAAAGCTCCTAAGTAGTTTCATCTACAAAGGAGCTTTTTTAATATTTAATCTAACAATTGAAAATTGGTTATTTCTTTTTGCCTAATTTCTTTTGTTCTTCGGCTTGTTCCATCATCTCGCGCATTTTTTTCTGAAATTTATTTTCTTTCTTAGGCTTCAATTTGTTTTCTTGAATTTGCGCATGAATTTTGGCATCATCTAATATAAAGTGCTTAATCGCTAACATGATAAATATGGTAATTAAGTTGGATATGAAATAATACAAACTCAATCCACTCGCAAAACCATTAAAGAAAACTAACATAAACAAAGGTGATAAATACATGATAAATTTCATGTTAGGCATGCCTGGCTGCTGTGTCATATTCTGACCTGTGGTCATCATCATATAAAAGAAAATAGCAATAGAGGCTAAAATTGGGAACAAACTCACATGGTCTCCGTAAATAGGAATAGTAAACGGTAACTGGGCAATGGTATCATACGATGCTAAATCGTCTGCCCATAAAAAAGGTTTTTGTCGTAACGCAAAAGAAGTCGGAAAAAACATAAACAAAGCATAGAAAATCGGCATCTGAATTAAGGCTGGGATACAACCACTAAGCGGACTAACACCTGCTTTGTTGTTCAGCTTCATGGTTTCTTGCTGTCTTTTCATCGCATTGTCTTTGTACTTTTCGTTAATCTCAGCAATTTCAGGTTTTAACACCTTCATTTTAGCTTGCGATAAGTACGACTTGTAGGTTACAGGCGACATGGCTAAACGCACCAAAATAGTCATAATAATAATTGCGATACCTGCTGGCGCAAATCCGCTTAAAAAGGTAAATAATGGCGTAAATACATATCGGTTTATCATCCCGAAAATTCCCCATCCAAAAGGGATAGAATCTTCAATACCCAATTCTTTATATTGTGCTAAAACCTTAACATCGGTTGGGCCATAATACCAGTTCATAGTATAGGCTAATTCACCACCGTTTAATTTTAAAGGCGCCTGGGTTTCATATTCTTTCATAAAGCCTTGGGTGTGGCTTTCTTCTGTTACTAAGTTTTTAGAGCTTAGTTGGGCAGATTCAAAATGCGTATCACTAGCTAAAATAGAACTAAAAAAATGTTGACGATACGATAACCATTTAACATCTGTTTCGGTTTCTTCATCAAAATCGCTGCTTTCAGATAGTTTACTAATGGTACCATCGTCATGATTATAGGTTAAACGGGTATATCGGTTAGAATATTGAATACTTTTAGAATGTCTAATGGCTTTTAATTTCCAATCTAAATTAATAGGCTTGGTGCTGTTTATTACGTTGCTTAACCCTTGTGAACGAATGGCAAAATCTACCAAATATTCATCAGATTTCATTTCGTAAGTGTACTCTAAAAATTGGTTTTCAGACACTTTAGCTTTCATAGAAAGCGTTTTAACACCGTTATTTTCAGATAAACTTGGCTCAAAAAATAAGTCTTTCGTCGTTAAAATTCTATTATCAGTCGTAGTGAAATTAAGTGCAAAAGAGGCGTTACCGTCTTTTATGAGATAAACCGGAATAGAATCGTAGGTATTAAAATTTTTCATTTTAACCTCCGTAATTTCTCCTCCTTTATTACTGATTTCCATATACACCACATCGTTTTCTAATACGGTGGTACCCTCAGTCGCTTTAGTAAAACCAAAAGCGCCGATTGTACTTTTATAATTGGCAATTGCCGTTGAATCGTTTAAGTTTAACGTGGCTGGTGCCGGAGTTACTTTCTCAACTTTTTCTTGCTCTTTCGCTTTAGCTTCAACTTGTTCTTGCTCCGCTTTTTTTGCTTCAAGCTCTTCTGCTGTTGGCTGGTTTTGCCAAAACATAAAAAGTAATATTCCAAAAATCAAAACAAATCCTATAATTGTATTGACGTCTATTTTTTTTTCTTCCATCTAAAAACTATTCTATTATCTACAGATTTAATGTAATCTATTATTATTTTTGGTTACAAATATAACTCCAATTGTATTATTTGTGCCATACTGGCATAGACTCTAATTTTTGTGTGCTAAGGCAGCTTTTACAAACCCAACAAATAATGGATGCGGATTTAGCACCGTACTTTTATATTCTGGGTGATATTGCACGCCAATAAACCAAGGGTGCTTCGGAATTTCAACAATTTCTACTAAGCCTGTTTCTTTGTTAATTCCAGAAGCAATCATACCTGCCTTTTCAATTTGGTCTTTATAATCGTTATTAAACTCATACCTATGACGGTGACGTTCTGCTATTTCTGATGCATTATGATAGACTTTCTTTACCAAAGAACCCTCTTTTAATTCACAGTTCCAGCTTCCTAATCGCATGGTACCGCCTTTATTGGTAATATTTTTTTGCGCTTCCATTAAGTTAATAACAGGATGCTCTGTACTTGCATTCATTTCGGTAGATGTAGCATCGGTATACCCCAATACATTTCTCGAAAATTCGATAACCGCCATTTGCATTCCTAAACAAATACCTAAAAACGGAATGTTATTTTCTCTGGCATATTGTACGGCTTTAATTTTACCCTCAATACCTCTTTCTCCAAAACCTGGAGCAACCAGTATTCCATTTAAACCTTTTAATTTAGATTCAAAATTATTCGCATTAATATGCTCTGAATGTATAGAACGCACATTTACTTTTACTTCGTTAACAGCTCCTGCGTGAATAAAGGATTCTAAAATAGACTTATAAGAATCTTGTAATTCCACATATTTACCTACCAAACCAATAGTAACTTCGTGCTTTGGGTTTTTGTGTTTATTCAAAAACTGATTCCACTGCTCTAAATTAGGTCTTGTAGTATCTGGTAAAGCTAAACGCTGTAATGTAACCGTATCTAAACCCTCTTCTTGCATTAAAATAGGCACATCGTAAATGGTAGAGGCATCGATAGATTGTATCACCGCTTCTCGCTTTACATTACAAAACAATGCTAGTTTGTGTTTTATTTCATCAGAAATTTCATGCTCGGTTCTACACACCAAAATATCGGCTTTTATACCGCTTTCCATTAAGGTTTTAACGGAGTGCTGTGTTGGTTTTGTTTTTAATTCTCCGGCAGCTGATAAGTAAGGAACTAAGGTTAAATGAATTACGATTCCGTTATTATCGCCTAATTCCCATAACAACTGACGAACCGCTTCTATATATGGTAATGATTCAATATCACCTACAGTACCGCCTATTTCAGTAATAACAATATCATAATCGCCACTTTTACCGAGAATTTGTATACGTTCTTTAATTTCATTGGTAATATGCGGCACTACCTGAACGGTTTTACCCAAAAATTCACCACGGCGCTCTTTTTCAATAACGCTTTGGTAAATTCTACCTGTAGTAACATTATTCGCTTGTGAAGTTGTCACATTCAAAAAACGCTCGTAGTGCCCTAAATCTAGATCGGTTTCTGCACCATCGTCGGTAACATAACATTCCCCATGTTCATAAGGGTTTAAGGTACCAGGATCTACGTTAATATAAGGGTCTAGTTTTTGAATGGTGGTTTTATAGCCTCTCGCTTGCAAGAGTTTAGCTAAAGAAGCTGCTATAATACCTTTACCAAGTGAGGATGTAACCCCACCTGTTACGAAAATATATTTAGTCTGTGACATGAAGCGCTAGGTTGTTTTCTTAACGCAGGCAAAAGTACAAATTGCACAAGATAAACCGACTATTGTTTTGGAAAATCTTTTTGAACCTTTTTTATCAAAGCTTCTAGTCCGTTTATCTTAATTTCTGTCATGGCTTTCAGCAAGTTACCTAGTTTACCTTCTGGAAATCCTTTTTGCTGAAACCATATTAGGTAAGGCTCTGGTAAATCGACCAAATAACGCCCTTTATATTTTCCAAAAGGCATTTTGTAATGCGCTAATTCTATGAGTTGTTCTGTATTTGGTTTGATTTCCATTTTTTAAATCTAAAACAATTATATTTGATTTTAAATAAATTCTACACAATTATGAAAAGAAGAGCTTTTATTGGAACTACAGCGATCGGTTCTTTAGGTATTATTTCTTGTAAAACATCTACTAGTTCAGTAGCTAATAAAGAAAAGGATTTTGTTTTGAAGAATAATATTAATCATAGTGTTTGCCATTGGTGTTTTAGTAAAATTCCTTTAGAAGATTTCTTAATCACCCTTAACGAACTTGGTGTAACAGCGGTAGATTTAATGAGTCCGAACGAGTGGCCACTGTTAAAAAAATACAATATACATGCTGCGATGTGCAATGGTGCAGAAATTAGTCTTACCGAAGGTTGGAACGATCCTAAATACCATGAAGTACTGATTAAAAATTACACCGAAATGATTCCTAAAGTTGCAGAAGCAGGCTATACCAATTTAATTTGTTTTAGCGGGAATCGCAGAGGCATGAACGACAAAGTAGGCTTACAAAATTGCATCGACGGACTTTCTAAAATTATGCCTTTAGCTGAAAAACATGGTGTTGTTATTCAGATGGAATTGTTTAACCAAATAAACCACCCAGATTATATGTGCGATACCTCAGCTTGGGGCATTGAACTGTGTAAAGGTTTAGGCTCTGAAAGCTTTAAATTACTTTTTGATATTTACCACATGCAAATTCAAGAAGGTGATATTATAAGAAGCATTCAAAATAACCATCAGTATTTTGGACATTACCACACTGCCGGAGTTCCTGGTCGCCATGAAATAGACGAAAATCAAGAATTATACTACCCAGCCATTATGCGCGCCATTGTCGCTACCGGCTACAAAGGTTATGTGGCACAAGAATTTGTTCCTGAACGAGAAGATAAAATTGAATCTTTAAAACAAGGTTTTTTAATTTGTGATGTGTAGAAATAAATTTTTTTTTCAACATTAATCCCGTAAAACACTATCAATCCGCGCATTCCAAACCATTTGCATTTCTCTATCCCTAGAATAATCGGTTTCTAAATCGTACACATCTTGGTAGTCGTTTAACTCTAGGTTAATTTGATTGTAAATTGCTTTTACTTCGGCTTTTACATTGTTCGTAAAAGTAGCTTTGCCTAAACGATTTCTAAATTTCTGGGCATACACTTCGGTAATATCAAAATGCAATTGTTCGTGACTTAAGATTACAGTATCACAAAGTTCGGGGATGTACCACGATTTGTTTGGGTAGAAATAGGAGAATACTTCAAAATCAACATCTACAACTCTATTATTTTCTTTCGTGGTTGAAAATCTATAGGTTAATCCGCTTGCGGTTATCGCCGCTGCTCTATTATTTTGCGCTGTTCCTTTAAAATCTGACCAACTTAGTTTTTTGTTCTTTTCCCACAAGATCGTTTCTTCTTGTATTTCGTTTGAAATCAAAAAAAGAAGCATTACGATACCAATAGTTTTTGCAAATCCCAATGAAAATTTTTAATTTTTATTAATTAGAGCTAAGGTAATTACCCAATATTAGCATCAGAAAAATATACCAATGTAATTATACTTATTTAGCTTCTTTAATGTACATACTATCATACATCATAATATAGGCTGCCGTATTATAATAACCCTCAGATGGTTTTTGAATATAATTATACTTTGAGCTACTGTACTTTGTTTCTCCAATATTTTTTGAAGCTTCAAATAAATTATTTTTATACGCCAGTTTTAAAAGCACATCCATAGTAATATCAAAACCTTTATGAGCGTATTTATCTGGCGATTTTCCTTTATTCATTTTCATGTATGCACTCTCAAAACCATCTTTTTTATCTTCACCCTCAACAGAAGGAAAAGTAAATGATAAATTAGATAAATGTGAATGATTTATTTTTTCGTCATCATAAGCTTTATTCTTATCTGTAGTAAATAAACGTATTTTAATTTTATCCGTTCTTGAAGCATTTAAAACAGAAACCACGCTATTTATAGTACTAAACTGATCACTTTCTAAAAATACCCAGTTCTCTTTTGTGGTAGATAGTAAAGCCACTATCTTATCTTTCATCGCAAATTTTTCTACTAAATTTAAGGTTTTTGCCTTTGGAAATTCTTCTAGTAATCGTTGTTTTGTCTCTTTATGTTCATTATCGGCAATGATTACAATATTCTCTTCTACCCTTCTTTCTTTGATGAAAGAAAATAATTTTTCTCTTAAATAATCCTCAGAAGAAACTGCATAAAAAACATTCGCCAAACTAATATCGCTCTTTGTATGTAAGGGAGCGATCACAGGAACTTGATACGTTAACACACGAACTGCTACTTCTTTTAAAGATTCTGGATCTAGGGGACCAATAATGGCGTTAGCATTCTTCAATTCTGGCCTCAATAATAGTTCTTTGGTTCGATCCATGTTTCTTTCAGTATCAAAAACGGAAACATTTACCGATACACCTAACTTCTTAATCGAATCTAAAGCCACTAAGGCGCCACTATATAAAGACAAACTCCAATTTGCATCTTTTCTTCCTTTTAAAGATTCTTTGGCAGCTTCCTTATTTTCAACATCAATAAGATCTAAACGAAAAGGTAACATTATTACTAGGTTTGGCTTGTAAGATGTATTTATGGCACTTATTAAATCTATATTTTCAATAACTACACTATTTTTAACTTCAAAATTACCTTCGTTTTCTTTCGGAATTTTTAAGATCATTCCTGCTTTTAAGCCCGACTGTAATTCTGGATTTAAAGCTAACAACTCTCGGTAACTTAATCCTAATTTTCGTGTTAATGAATATTCGGCCTCCCCAGGCTTTACTTCATAAAAATTATAATTTTCTGTATTTACAACGGCTATTTCTTCCTTCTTTTTAGGTATTCTAATGACCATACCTTCTATAAGTCCGCGGGTTTGTAACTCTGGGTTTATTCTTTTTAGTTCTTCTTCTTTTACGCCAAATTCGCGCTCTAAAGCATAAAAACCTTTTTTTGCAGGAACGGTGTATGAAATATATAATTGTGAGGTTTGATTTTCAGTGGTACTCCCTGCAATTTTAGGTAATCGTAATTTTTGACCAGCCGCTAGATAATTGTTTTCTTTTGATAAGTCTGGATTTAAAGCCAAAAGACTGTCTAAAGTAATGCCAAACCTGCTGGCTATTGAAAATCTATTTTCTTTGGGCTTTACCGTATATTCTTCAAAAAGATTTTCATCAATAGTAGGTTTTACTTTTACTACAACTTTTCTATACTTAGGAATTTTTAAGGTCATTCCCTTTTTTAATTCAGAAGCATACAATTCTTTATTGTAGCGTTTTATAGCATCTTGACTAACACCAAAACGTTCTGCGATTCTAAATAAATTATCTTTACGTTTTACTTGATAAGAGGTAAAACTTTCTGGCTCTTCTTGGGTGATAATTTTTGTTTCTGAATTTTTAGTTTCTTTAACCGGAGCGACACTTTTAACAACCGTTTTGGCATCTAAATTAATTACCAAAATAGTATTTGGCTTTAATTCGTTGGCGTTTTTAACTTCTTTGTTCAGATCTAAAATACTCTCAGTGCTTACCTGGTATTTATTTGAAATACTTTGTAAGGTTTCCCCTTTTTTAACGGCATGTGTCGTGAATTTTTGAGCAGTAGCTGAAAAACTAAAAAACACCATTAAAAGGGTTAAAGTGAGATATTTTACTAAGACTTTTTTCATTTTTTTTTATTTCTCTATATGTTATGCTTTAGAATACTTTAGTAAAGTAATAGTACTATGCTGTTATTCCCATTCAATGGTTGCAGGTGGCTTTGAGCTAATATCATACACCACTCTATTTACGCCTCGTACTTTATTAATAATATCGTTCGAGGTTTTTTGTAAAAACTCGTAGGGTAAATTTACCCAATCTGCCGTCATTCCGTCGGTACTTTCTACAGCTCGTAAAGCTACACATTTTTCGTACGTACGTTCATCGCCCATAACGCCTACACTATTTACGGGTAAAAGCATCGCTCCGGCCTGCCAAACTTTATCATAAAGTCCGGCTTCTTTTAATCCATTTATAAAAATAGCATCTACTTCTTGCAAAATTGCTACTTTTTCGCGAGTAATATCGCCTAAAATTCTAATGGCTAAACCAGGCCCAGGAAATGGGTGCCTTCCTAATAAAAGTGGATCTAACCCCATGCTTGCTCCTACTCTTCGTACTTCATCTTTAAAAAGCATGCGCAAAGGTTCTACAACACTTAATTTCATAAAATCGGGCAAACCACCCACATTATGATGACTTTTAATGGTTGCGGATGGACCTCCTGTTGCTGAGACCGATTCTATAACATCAGGATAAATAGTGCCTTGTGCGAGCCATTTTGCGTTTTCTACTAAGTGAGATTCGTCATCAAAAACTTCAATAAAAACACGCCCTATAATTTTTCGTTTTTTCTCTGGATCGCTTTCTCCTGATAATTCGTCCAAAAAACGTGCCGAAGCATCTACGCCTTTTACATTAAGCCCCATTCCTTCGTATTGTTTTAATACACTGGGGAATTCATCTTTACGTAAAAGTCCGTTATTTACAAAAATACAATGTAGGTTTTTACCAATAGCTTTATGAAGTAACATGGCCGCCACAGAAGAATCTACACCTCCAGAAAGTCCTAAAATAACTTTATCGGCGCCAATTTTTTCTTTTAATTGTGCTACGGTAGTTTCTACAAACGAATCGGGTGTCCAAGTTTGGGCAACACCAGCAATATGTACTAGAAAATTTTCTAATAACTGTTTTCCATCGGTAGAATGATATACCTCTGGATGAAATTGTATCGCATAGGTTTCTTCCCCTTCAATTTTAAAAGCTGCATTCTCAACATCGTGTGTGCTTGCCAATTTTACACCTTTAGTCGGCAGTAATTTAATGGTATCAGAATGACTCATCCAAACCTGACTACCTTCGCTAATTTTAGCAAAAAAAGCTTCGTTAGGTTTTACGTATGATAATTTTGCCCGACCGTATTCTCTTGTATCAGATGGGGCTACATTACCTCCTTTAAAATGCGCCAAATATTGTGCACCATAACAAACGGCTAATAATGGCTTTTTTCCTTGAATCTCAGACAAATCAGGATGTGGTGCGTCCGCAGCTCTAACAGAAAACGGAGAACCAGAAAGTATCACCGCCTTATACTCTGAAAGGTCTTCTGGTAGATGGTTGTATGGTTTTATTTCACAGAAAATATTGAGTTCTCTAACTCTTCTAGCGATGAGTTGCGTGTATTGAGAACCAAAATCTAAAATCAAGACGTTATTTTGCATCCGCAAAAATAGTAAATTGAAATTTTTAGAAAAGCTTCTTTTCAGTATATTTATAGAAATATTTTAACTTTTTTGATTTTCATTACAATCGTGAAAGGTTTTGGTTGTTTTTTAATGATTTTTTTAAAAGTTTATTAGTTTATAAAAAGGTTTAGAAGCTTAGATTTTTAGAGTACATATTTCCCAAACTTTAAGAATGATAAAAATGTAAAGGTATATGACGGATAACATATTTAGCGAGATACAAAAAGAGTTAGATTTGGGTGTTTCTGAAAAAAAACATCCATTTAAACTTGCTGTTTTAGGCACTGTTGGCTTAGACCAAATGGCTCGACTTAGAACTATTGTTGTTAGAAAAATTTCTAAAGATTTAAGGGTGACTTTTTATACCGATAAGCGCTCAAAAAAAGTGACCCATATTAAAGAAAATAATAAAGTAAGTATGCTTTTTTATCATCCTGAAAAAAGCATACAACTTAAAATAGAAGGCATTGCGACGCTTATAAATGATGCCGCTATTTTGAAACAATACTGGACTGCGGTAGGCGAAAGGTCGAAAAAAGACTATACCACAACAAAAGCTCCTGGTACTGAAATTACCAATAGTGAGGGTATCGAATATTTGAACGAAACCCATCACTTTTGTATGATTATCGTTGAACCAAAAAAAATTGAATATCTAAAATTAAATCCAGATACACATACGCGCATTAGATACTCAAACGAAAATGGAAAATGGCACGGCGAATTTTTGGTACCATAATAATAGCGAATTATAAAACTCGCTTTTTTACCTTTGAGTCAAAATAATAGTTTACTTACCTTTACCACAGAATACCAATAACCAAAATGCCTTTTCAGAAAAACCAAACTAAATTATTTGAGCAATTAACTATTCTTACGATAGTTTTATATGTTATTTCGCTTTTTTATAATTTACATTTAGAGCCTTTACGTTTAGAAGAACCAAGAAGAGGTCTCGTTGCATTAGAAATGTTGATGAACAATAATTTTATTGTGACCACGCTGCTTAATGAAACTTGGTACGATCACCCGCCTTTGTATAATATTTTATTGGCCTTAAGTTTAAAAATATTTGGGTTTAATACGTTCGCACTTCGTTTTCCGTGTGCTTTATCATTACTCCTAACAGGTGTTTTAATCTACAGAATTGGCAAAATATATGTCTCTAAAAACTTCGGAATTATAAGCGCTCTATTCTATTTAATATCGGTTGATATTTACTTTTACTTTTCGACCCTCGCAGAGATTGATATTTTTTACTCGTTATTAGTTTTATTAAGCCTATTCAGTATTTTTCACTTTTACCAAAAAAAACAATTTTATCAGTTATTCTTATTCGCTTACTTTTTTATCACACTAGCATTTTTAACCAAAGGCTTTGCTTCTTATGCCTTTATTGTACTTACCTTATTAACCTATTTTATTTCTCAGAAAAATTTTAAGAAGTTATTTAGTTTAGCGCATATTATCGCTGTAATTGGTGCTTTGGCTCTATTAGGTCTCTATTTTTATGCTTATTTTTTGTACGCTGACTTACCTGAATATTTGTCGAAAATGTGGGGACTTACCAGCAGCAGAACAGTATTAGAAAGAGGGCTAAGCAAATTAATTGTACATTTTATTACTTTTCCCTTAAACTTTATAGCCGTACTATTCCCTGCCACCTTATTTTTACTTTTTATGTTTGATAAAGTGCAAATTAAAAAAATAAAACAGCATCCTTTATTTGTTTTTTTAGTGCTTACGTTTTTGGTGAATTTTATTGTTTACCTTATTTCTCCAGGCGCAAAAATTAGATATACCTATATGTTTTTTCCGATGGTAATTATGGTTTTAAGCTATCCGTTTTACAATCAAATTAATGATCGCAGCAAAAAACTTAAACTTTTCTACAACATTATTAAAAGTTTAATGGTTCTGGTTAGTGCTGTAATGATTATTGCTCCTTTTTTACTGATAAAACAAAACCCCATTTTCTTAAATTATAGCTTAGCTATTTTCGGACTTTTTATACTTGCCTGTTTATACCTTAATTTGAAAACTGTTGGACTTATAAAATCAGTATCCGTTATTTTATTTTTTGTGATTGGTAGACTTGCTTTTGACCATATTGCCATACCCTTAAAAGCCGATTCGCCTAAAAACAAACAGCAAAAAATATATGCTGACGAAATTCATAAGATTATTGGGAATGACAAAAAACTTTATATATTATCTAACGATGATGTTAATTCTACGAACAAAGCTACTAAATTTGATAACATACCGTTTAAATTCTACGAAACTGCTGCTTACCTAGAAATGTATCGTGAAAAAATTATTACAAAAACAACTCATTTAAATAAGCAAGGGTTTTACATCATCAATCTAGAAGAAATTGAAAATCATAAAGCACTTTATTTCTTTGAAATTAACAAAACAAAGCTCGCACTTATAGAAAAATTATAGATTTTATCGTTATGTTCATAAAAAATCAGAAGTTAACAACGAATGCTAATCTATTATTTTGGCTAATTTTAGGCATTGTCTTCTTTATTTTATTTGCTCCAAATTTACTCAGAGAAGGCATGTTTGTTGATGGTGTTTGGTATGCTGCAATTTCAAATAATTTATCGAACGGTATCGGTACTTTTTGGGCTACGAGTTTTACAGAAACTAATTCTAAAGATTTTTTCGGACATCCACCTTTAGTTTTCGGAATACAAAGTTTATTTTTTGATGTTTTTGGAAGTAGTTTTTGGACTGAAAGAATTTATTGTTTTGTTGTTTTTATATTAACTTGTCTTTTAATTGCTAAAATCTGGAGAATTAGTTTTAACAGCAATTCTGATTATCAAAGATTCATGTATTTACCTCTATTATTATGGATGGTAAATTTTCAGACATTTTTTGCATATGTAAATAATGTTTTAGAAACTACACTTACCTTATTTATTTTAGGTGCCACATATCTATTGCTTAGAGCTTTAAAGCCCGAAGAAAAAAAAGCTACTCTTTATGCGTTTCTTTCAGGGTTTCTCATTTTTTTAGGTTTTATGAGTAAAGGATTCGTAGCTTTATTCCCTTTTGCTATTCCATTCTTTTATTTTTTAATTTATAAGATTAAGGTACAAGATTTTATCATCAAAACATTAATTATTCTTACTACTTTTCTTGGTAGCTTATTTTTAATTCTAAGTATTGAAGAAGCGCACAATTTTTTTATAAAATACATTGATGGGCAGTTAATAAAGTCACTTTTAGGCGAAAATACTGAAAACTTAAGAGGCAGCAGATTCTATATAATGGGTGCATTATTAAAAGGATTACCTGTAGCTTTAGCAATAGCACTATTAACTTTAATAGCTTCCTATTATAAAAATAGCAGAAAATGTATCCTTAAAAAAACTACAAACAAAAGTGCGCTGTTTTATTTATGTATTGGCATATCAGGGTCTCTACCCATTGTACTAAGCATGAAACAAGCTGGTTATTACCTGACCACTACCTTACCATTTTTTTCTATTGCTTTGGCACTTTTAATAGTTCCATCATTCAAATTCGTTATTGAAAAATTAGAAAATAAGGCTAATGTATTGCAAAAAAGTTTTAGGGTGGTGTATATACTTTTAGGGTTTAGTGCGCTACTTGCTTTTAAAAATATAAATACTATTGATAAAAGAGATAAAGTGAAAATTGAATTTATAAAAAGTACTACTCCATTAATACCCGCGAATAGCATAGTAAGTTTAAGAACAAAAAAACCAGACAACTCTTTGTACGGTTTATACCAAAGATACAGGTTTGTAGCCTTAGACACTATAAGCACTAATTATAACGATTTTTTAATTATAGAAAAAGATATCGACACGATAAGGTTGAACAATTACCGGTTGGTAGACCAAGTGGAAAACGTAAAATACAGTTTATACTCAAAAAACTAAAACAATAAAATCTTTTGATAACGGATTTAGATTTTCAATTAATTCAGGAATTAAGTTTTCACCATATGCTAAGTAAAACTCAGAAAAATTAGCTTGCCGCTCTTGTAAGGATTGGTTTGGAAAAAGTTCGTTTTGAATGGCAGTAATACGTACAACTTGGTCTTTTAATTTTTGTTTTTGTGCTTTTAGCAGTCGTTTTTCTAAATGCGCTAAACCTTTAAGTTGTTTTACTTCTTGAGCTTTTACGGCTCCTAAAAAAGATTTATCGGTCTGTTCTGCTAAGTCGTATAAATAGGTAAACTGTTCTTGTAATTGTTTTGTTTGAGTTGTAAAATCGATATCAATATTAGAAATTTCTCGTATTTTTTTATTGATTAACGAATTTTGTTTTAAAAATAAATTCGCTGTTGAAATACCCAATTTTGTTAATTTTTCTTGCTGTTTTTCGGTGATTAAAAGTGCCGAATTACGCAATAACAACATAGGAAACGTAATATTAACCGCATTAAAATAAGCCTTAAGCTCTAACCAATAGGCAAGCTCTCCGCCTCCGCCAATATAACAAAGATTAGGTAAAATAACTTCTTGATATAAAGGTCTTGTGACCACGTTAGGCGAAAAACGCTCAGGATGCTTATAGATTTCTTCTAAAATTTCATCTTTTGTAAAACTGATTTTAGTATCATTCACATAAAAAATTCCATTTTTTTCAATAATGCGTTCCCGAACACCATCCATCAAATAAAAATAATTTATTTCTCTTGGGTTAACTTGTATTTTATAATCCTCAGAAACTATATTAAGTTCTTGAATAGTTTTTGAAACTTCAGTAAAAGAGGTGTTTTCGAAAAGGTCTGATTTTATATAGGGAATCAGCATTTCTTTAAGCGCAACATCATCACCATCTACAATTACTAATCCGTTTTTAGAAAATAAAGCATTTGCTAAATAACGTGTAGCATCCGTTAAATTATCATGTTTTAAATAAGCCTCAGAGAATATATTTTTCAAATAATTGGCGTTGATACTATTTCCTAATTCCTCAGACAAACGCTCAAAAACTTCTTCAAGTCCGTTGGTATTTAAGCGACCAACACCGCCAGCAGCAGCTTTATTCCATTGAAACTTTTTACCATTTAAATTAAAATAATTTATTTCTTCAAAATCGTGATCTTCTGTTGCCATCCAGTAAACAGGCACAAAATTATAGTCTGGAAGCGCTTTTTTTAATTCTTTAGTAAGGTTAATAGTCGAAATAATCTTAAATAAAAAATATAAAGGCCCTGTAAATAAATTTAATTGATGACCAGTAACTATGGTAAACGTTTTTTCGTCTTTTAATAGATTAATATTGTTTTGTGTAATTGCACTTAACTCAGTTTTGGCATATTGCTTTTGTAAAGCATCAGCTAAAATAACTCTATTCTTTTGAGGAAAATTAGCTGCTTTTTCTTGTATTTGAGCCTTAAAGTTATCCACTTTTGGAAATCTATTAAAAAAAGGACTTAATGCTGGTTTTTCATCTAAATAATCGCACATTATTTTAGAAAAATAACCTGTTTGTTCAAAAGGGATTCCGTCAAGTTTCATAGACAATTTTAATTGCTGTAAAAATAATAATCTTAAGTTTTAGTACCTCCTAAAATTACGTTAAGCTATTGTTGTAAATAAAAGTAAATATAACCATATTCCTATTGACTTTTTATGTTTAAATTTATGCGATACAAATCTAAAAAGAATGAAAAAAATTTTACTCCTGATAGGACTTATTTCCTACACATTTAGCAATTCGCAAAACATAAAATCGCCATCAGAATTTTTAGGCTACGAACTAGGTGCCGAATTTTCAAGACACCATGAAGTGGTTGATTATTACCAATATTTAGCTGCTACAGTTCCAGATCAAGTACAATTGGTTACGTATGGAAAAACTAATGAAAGAAGACCTCTAATTCTGGCCTATGTTTCTAGCTCAGAAAATATTAAGAATTTAGAAAGCATAAGAACTGAACATTTAAAAAATACCGTAGGTGAAGGCAGTCCGAACAAAGCGATTGTTTGGTTGAGTTACAACGTGCATGGTAACGAAAGCGTAAGTACCGAAGCTTCTATGCAAAGTATTTATGAACTCTTAACGAATAGAAAAGAGTTGTTAGAAAATACGGTGGTTATTATAGATCCGTGTATCAACCCTGATGGTAGAGACCGTTACGTGAACTGGTATAACGAAAACAAAAACACGCCTTACAATGTAGATCCAAATAGTAAAGAACATAACGAAGGTTGGTTAAGTGGCAGAGCCAATCATTATATGTTCGATTTGAATAGAGATTGGGCGTGGCTAACGCAAGTAGAAAGCCAGCAACGTTTAAAAGTGTACAATACTTGGTTGCCACATGTTCACGTAGATTTTCATGAACAAGGGGTTGATTCTCCGTATTATTTTGCACCTGCGGCAGAACCTTACCACGAAGTAATCACCAAATTTCAACGCGATTTTCAGATAACTATAGGTAAAAATCATGCTAAATATTTTGATAAAAACGGCTGGTTTTATTTCACCAAAGAAGTTTTTGATTTGTTTTATCCTAGCTATGGTGATACTTACCCATTATATAATGGTGCTATTGGTATGACCTATGAACAAGGTGGAAGCGGACGAGCTGGTTTAGGTGTTTTAACAAGAATTGGCGATACACTTACTTTAAAAGACAGAATTGCGCACCACTTTACAACCGGAATTTCTACCGTAGAAGTTGCCGCAGCGAATGCACAAAAATTAAATGATGAGTTTAAAAAATTCTACACCGATAAAAATCACACCTACAAAAGCTTTGTTTTAAGCGGTAATCCAGATAAATTAAAAGCCTTAACCAACCTATTAGCCTTACACGAGATTGAATATGGTTGGGCTAATGGCCAAAGTGTAAAAGGATTTGATTATTCGTCTGGAAAAATAAAAAGCTTAAAAACGGACGCACAATCTTTAGTAATTTCTACCGACCAAACTAAAGGAACTTTAGCACACGTTTTATTTGAACCTAATGCAAAACTCAGTGATTCTTTAACCTATGATATTACGGCTTGGTCTTTACCGTATGCCTACGGTTTAGAAGCTATAGCCTCAGAAACAAAAATAGCATCGAGCGTTGAAAATGACAAAACTGTTTCGGTACAAAATAATATTTCAGATAACACTTACGCGTATTTAACTGGCTGGAATAGTATGCAAGATGCGCGATTTTTAGCAGATTTGTTGAAAGAAAATATAAAAGTGCGCCACACTCAAAAGGCATTTACTTTAGAGGGCAAAAAGTACGAAAGAGGCAGTTTAATTATTACCAAATCTGACAATAGAAATAAAAAAGATTTTATTGAAAAACTTAAAAGTATTTCTTTAGAACATCAAATAGCACTTATACCAACTTCAACAGGGTTTGTAGATAAAGGAAACGATTTTGGGTCGAGCAGTGTTAGTATGATTAAAAAACCTAAAGTAGCCGTTTTATCAGGAGAACCAACAAGCACCTTACAGTTTGGTGAAATTTGGCACTTTTTCGAACAACAATTACAATACCCTGTCACTATTTTGCACGATTCAAAATTATATGCTACTGATTTAGACGCATACGATATTTTAGTTTTACCCGATGGTTGGTACGGAAGCTTTTTAGATAGCGCAAAACAAAAAGAACTTAAAAAATGGGTTAAAAATGGCGGTAAATTAATTGCCATGGGTGGTGCTATTAATGGTTTGGAAGGTGAAGATGGTTTTGCTATTAAAACTAAAAAAGTAGAAAAAGATAGCACAAGAACAACAGCCTTACAAACCTACGACGAATCTGAGAGAGAAGGCATTAAAAACTTGATTACGGGTGCAATTTTTAAACTAAAGGTAGATAATACAAATCCTTTAGCGTATGGATACAACGACAGTTATTTTACCCTAAAATTAGGAAGTGATAGTTTTGACTATTTAAAAGACGGTACGGTGGCCTATTTAGAAAAAAATACCCAACCTGTAGCTGGCTTTGCGGGTAGTGAAGCTAAAAAGCAAATAGCAGAAACTATGATTTTTGGTGTTGAAGACTCTGGTCGTGGGCAGGTAATTTACATGGTAGACAACCCCTTGTTTAGAGGTTTTTGGGAAAATGGGAAGCTGTTTTTTGTGAATGCGTTGTTTATGGTAGATTAAAAAAATAAATAGATCGTCAAAGATTGTTAATTTTTAAAATAAAATTATGACAGCTACTATAATTGATAGAGCGATACTTAGAAATGATCCATTTTTTGAAATCATAATTTACAAAGATAGTTTTGAAATTAAAGATGAAAAAGATAAAGATGCGACTGGTATTTATTCTTTTACTCAATTAAAAAATATTGAAGTAAAAAAAGCACAAACTTTCTGGTTATCCACAATATTTTTTACTGTAATCGATTTTATAATTGGGACTTCAGCAACTGGAATAATGAAATTAAAAGATAGAATATGCATGTCACATATGAATCGAGAAATTGTTATTTTATTAGATAATTGTGATGTAAACAAAGCAAAACAGTTAGTTTTAAAAATTCGAAACGCGAAAGTTTAAAATCTATATGTGATTAAACAAATCTTTTTTTAAATGAAAACATTAAATAAACCTAATCTAAAAATCTCTGGAATTGTTTTGGCTATTATATTTATCAGCTTATTACTTTTTAGAATTTTATTCGCCTAAGAGACTCAAAAAAATAGGAAAATTCACAGTGTAGTAAACACAAAAAATAGTGTTTTAAAAATGAAAAAAAATATTTTAGCATTACTTTTAGTTGTCTTTCCAATATGTTTAACTGCGCAAAAATCAGAAATTAAATTTTTAGACGAACTTTCTAAAGAACCTATTATAGGATTACAAATTTTCTCAGAAAATGGAAGCTTTATTAGCAATACAAATGCAAAGGGTTTAGTGGTATTTGATGTTGAAATTTTAAAACAAGGTGGCGTAAAAAGTATCATAGCCTATAATACGGAATACGTTTCGTCAGAATATAAGGTAAGCGAAATTCCTGCAATAATTTATTTGAAAAAAAATGAAACCATACAATTAGATGACGTGACTGTTACGGCTACTAACTTGAGTGAGTATTTTACGGTAAAGGCTTATTTTAGAAGTTGGAAATTAAAAGATGGAGCACTTATAAAATATGGGGATGGCTTGGTAAATTACCATGTACCGTATGCAGAAGCGAAAGACAATTTTAATAATGACGTAAAAAGCTATTTTTGTACCTATAGAACTTTTAATGCAGAAAGCGTTAAACAAAAATCGAGAGTTATTAGTATTTCTTTTGCAGATGACTATTTAAACGTTTCGCGCATTCCACAAAATGATGGGTTGAAAAATAGACCTAATTTTAAAGTAGCTTTAGTTAACGAATCTTTTGGTACCATTTCCGAAGATGGTAACGAAGTAGGCTATGTTACTTTTGACAAAAACAACAATGCTACTGAAATTATTACTAAACGTGAATTTGATGAAGAAACGTCTAAAAAAATACTATTTTGGAAGATTTCTGGAAAAAGCACCGTAATTGAAAAATGGACTGGTGAGGGTAGTACTAGACATCCTACCTATTTATTCAGTAATTCGAAGAAAGCTATTAAAGTGAAAGGTGAGTATAATTATATTGAAACGGTTACTGAAATTTTTATAGATAATACTATTATTGATGGAGCTTTAAAAGCTGAAAATTCTAAAAAATACATAGATCAAGATCGAAGTTATTATAAGGCCAATTTCTGGGAGGACTTATTAAAAAAGCATTCACTACCCAGTGAAATTAAAGCCCAATTAACTACTGTAAATGAAAATAAAAATACGTTTAAATCAGACTAATACTAACTGAATTTAAGTCCAAAACTTTACATAAAAAGCTAACTCTCTCGGGTTAGCTTTTTATGTATAAATTATTATAATAGACACTATTTAGCCACATTCACAGCTCTTGTTTCTCTGATGACCGTTACTTTAACCTGACCTGGATAAGTCATATCTGTCTGAATTTTTTGAGAAATTTCAAAAGATAATTGTGCTGCTTTGTCATCGCTTACTTTTTCGCTTTCGACCATTACTCTTAACTCTCTACCAGCCTGAATTGCATACGCTTTTTGTACGCCGCCAAAACCAAAAGCAATATCTTCTAGATCCTTTAAACGTTGAATATAAGAATCTAATACTTGGCGTCTGGCTCCAGGTCTTGCTCCACTAATAGCATCACAAACCTGTACGATAGGTGAAATTAAAAACTTCATTTCAATTTCATCATGGTGAGCACCTATAGCGTTGCAAACTTCTGGTTTTTCACCAAACTTCTCTGCCCATTGCATTCCTAAAATAGCATGAGGCGTTTCCATTTCTGATTCTGTATTCGGCACTTTACCAATATCATGTAATAAACCTGCTCTTTTTGCCATTTTAACATTTAAGCCAAGTTCTGCCGCCATAACACCACACAGTTTTGCTACCTCGCGCGAGTGTTGTAATAAATTTTGTCCGTAAGATGAGCGGTATTTCATTCTACCAACTGCACGTATTAATTCGGGGTGCAATCCGTGAATACCTAAATCGATAACCGTACGCTTACCAATTTCTATAATTTCTTGTTCTATTTGTTTCTCGGTCTTTTTTACAATCTCTTCAATCCTAGCTGGGTGTATTCTACCATCCGTTACTAATTTGTGTAATGACAAACGAGCAACTTCTCTTCGAACAGAATCGAAACAAGATAAAATAATCGCTTCTGGAGTATCATCCACTACAATTTCTACTCCTGTAGCGGCTTCTAAAGCACGAATATTACGACCTTCTCTGCCAATAATTCTACCTTTTACATCATCGGATTCCAAGTTAAAAACAGAAACACAATTTTCTACTGCCTCTTCTGTACCAATACGTTGTATGGTATTTATGATGATTTTTTTAGCTTCTTGTTGTGCCGTTAATTTAGCTTCTTCCATGGTCGTTTGCATGTAAGACATTGCATCGGACTTGGCGGTTTCTTTTAATGATTCTAGCAATTGAGATTTTGCATCCTCTGCAGACAAACCAGAAATAACTTCTAGCTGCTGTACTTGGTTTTTGTGAAGCTTATCTAATTCTGACTGTTTCTTTTCGAAAAATTCGCTTCTATAATCAACTTCTTTTATTTTTTCTTCAAGCTGGTCGCTAAGCTTCTTATTTATTGCCAGTTCACTACTCACTTGGGACTCTTTATCTCTAGTCCTTTTTTCGGCTTCAGCTATTTTTTTATCCTTAGCATTTATAACTTTTTCGTGCTCTTCTTTTAATTCTAAAAACTTTTCTTTGGCTTGATAAATTTTATCTTTTTTTATGTTTTCGCCTTCTATATTAGCTTCTTTTACAATGCTTTCCGCTTCTTTTTTTGCGTTTAATATGGTTTTAGAGGCTTTCCCTTTTTCCATGAATTTAGCTATAGCAAAACCTACTGCTAGACCTACCACTATTGCTATTACTCCTATTGTTGTACTATCCATAATTTTAACTATTTAAATAAAAAAACCCACATTGGGTCGAAGTTTTGTACAAACTCCAAAAAAACAGGTTTAGGGCTAACAGATTGCTCAAGGATCCTATTTAAAAACAAGGCCTGCTTTTACCATCTAAACTCACCCTTTTCAAACAATTTAACGTTGAGTTTGTCAAAAATAATTACCAATGTGGGTAGTAATGTATGTATTTTAAAGAACGTTTTTTACTCTATTTTAACAGCTAGCTTTTGTGATACTAAATCGTCTAATGCCTTTAACCTTGCTGTTACCTCAGTTGTATCTTCCATTTGTTCAATGCTTTTTTGCTCAATTTTTGAAGCAAATTGCAAAGCACACATCGCTAACACATCTTGTTTGTCACGAACGGCATAGTTTTTTTCAAAATTCTTGGCAAGCTGCTCAATATTTTTTGCAGCTTTACGTAAGCCTTCCTCTTGCTTAGGGTCTATCGTCAAAGGATAAACTCTGTCTGCAATTGAAAGTTTTATTTTGAGTTTTTCTGACATTATTTTTAAACTATTATTCAGATAATTGTGCTATACAATGATCTAAATCTCTAATTAACGTATTTATTTTAAGCTTTGCTTCGGTTTTATTTGTATTACCACCCAACATAGCACTTGCGGTCTTAAGAGAATTGTACTTTTCTTCCCAAACAAGTAACGAATTTTTAGCACTATTATGGTTTTTTTGAACCTCTAATAGTTCTTCTTCTAACGCTATTTTGGCTTGCTGTAATTGCCCAATTCGGTGCAACAACTTACTAACTTTGTTTTCTAAAGAGTCTACTATTTCTACTAATTCGCTCATGTGCAAACGCTAATGCATTTTACACAAAGTTAACATTCATTATAAGACTACCCAATACTTTTTAAAATATTATTTAACTAAATTTTTATTGGCTTCAAAATTACTATTTAAAATCAGCTTTTTTATGTTATCAATATTTTTAAATTTCAAAATGTATTAATTACTTTCGTAGCCCAAGTATGTATTGTTATGAAAAAAGCCTTATTCGGTTTATTGTTACTTTGTTTGAACACTATTAATGCCCAAAATAATTACCCCCAAGACGCCTTTAGATCTCCGCTAGATATTCCATTGATTTTATCTGGGAGCTTTGGCGAGTTACGCAGTAATCATTTTCATTCTGGTATCGATATAAAAACGCAACAGCGCGAAGGCTTAAAAACGTATGCTATTGCCGATGGTACCATCACAAGAATAAAGGTATCGGTGTGGGGTTATGGCAAAGTAATTTATATTGCTCATCCTAATGGATATACTTCTGTATATGGGCATCTACAAAAATTTTCTCCGAAAATCGAAGCATACATCAACAAATTGCAATACGAAAAAGAATCTTTTGAGGTAGAAACGTTTCCTAATTTTGGTGAATTAACGGTCGAAAAAGGAGAAATTATTGCTTTTACAGGAAATACTGGTGGTTCTTCTGGTCCGCATTTACATTTTGAAATCAGAGATAGTGCTTCTGAAAAACCTACCAATCCGTTATTATATGGTTATGATGTTAAAGATGCTACCGATCCTGTTTTGGCTAATTTATTTGTATATCCCTTAACCGAAAAAAGCACCGTTAACCAAAGCAACAATAAAGTACAACTTAGGTTTTCTAAACAAAAAGATGGTAGTTTTTTAGCCGATAAAGTGTACGCTTCAGGAACTATTGGTTTCGGAATTAATGCTTTTGACAGACAAGATTTAGCTACAAATCAAAACGGACTTTATAAAGTACAACAAACGGTGAACGGAAAAATATATACTGAGTATGACCTAGAAACTTTTTCATTTGGTGAAACTAGATACATTAATACGTTTATAGATTACGAGCATTTTGCTAGAAACAGACAAAGAATTCAACGTCTATACAAAACCCCTTCAAACGAATTAAGTATTTACAAAGAATTATATAATGATGGCAAAATTGATATTTCGGATGGTTTAAGTTATACCGTAGAAATAACCCTGAAGGACATTAAGAATAACACGACTAAAGTGGTGATCCCTATAGAAGGGAAAATCCAAGAAACAAAAATTTTAAAAGACAATAAGAAAACAGCTAATTTTTTAATTGCTAAAAAACCGAACAGTTATAACTTAGGGGTTGCACAGGTATATTTCCCCGCAAACACTTTTTATGAAGATTTTTATATCGATTTAAAAGAAGGAGATGAAACTGTTACTATTCACAACAGCACTGTACCAGCGCATCAAAATTTCACCATCACTTTTGACACCTCAACATACAAACAAGAAGATTTGAGTCAACTTTTTATTGCTCGTTTAGACAGCAAATTAAATCCTGATTATAATTCCACTTACAAAAGAGGAAATACTTTTTCTACCAGAACAAGAAACTTAGGTACGTATACTTTGGCAAAAGATTCTGTTGCACCCACTATCCGAGCCAATAATTTTAAAGAAAAACAATGGCTAAGTAATTATAGCTACTTAAGTTTAACCATTACAGATGATTTAAGTGGTGTTGATACCTACAGAGCTACCCTAAATGGTAAATGGATTTTGATGGAATACGAACCTAAAAAAAATTTACTTATCTATAATTTTGATAATGATGTGGTCTTTGAAAAAGAATACAATCTTGAGCTTATTGTAACTGATAATGTTGGGAATAGTAGTACCTTTAAGAGTACTTTCTTTAGAAAATAGATGTTAAAATATCTGAAATTATTTGTTTACCTACTGCTACCCGTTTTTTTAAATGCACAAACCGCTGTCATTACAGGAGTAATTTTAGATTCAAATACTAGTGCATTGGCTGATGTAAGTATTAGTATTGGCGCTATTGGAACAACATCAGATACCACTGGTTTTTATCTACTTGAAATTCCTGCCGACCAAGAAGTTACCATTACTTTTTCGCATATTGGACATAAAAATATCATCCTAAAAAATGTAATCCTTTCCACGAATGAAACCTTTGAATTTAATCCCGTTTTTAAAAAAGAAGTTACGCAAATTGATGAAATAACAGTTTCTCCCTCAGGAAGTCGCAAAGTAGAAGCTATTACCACTCTTACTCCAGAAGTTATTAGGCGAATACCAGGCGCCAATGCAGGTGTTGAAAATATTCTAAAATTGCTACCTGGTGTTTCATCTAGTAATGAATTAAGTACACAATATAGCGTTCGTGGTGGTAATTTTGATGAAAATTTAGTCTACGTAAACGAGGTAGAAGTCTATCGCCCTTTTTTGGTTAGAGCTGGGCAACAAGAGAGTTTAAGCTTTATAAATAGCAATATGATTCAGCAAGTTAAATTTTCTGCTGGAGGGTTTCAAGCCAAATATGGCGACAAATTATCTTCGGTTTTAGATATTACCTATAAAAAACCTGTTTCATTTGGACTTAAAGTAGATGCTAGTTTAATAGGATTTGGAACTACTTTAGAAACAAGAAGTAGCGATAAAAAATTAAGTTCAATCACAGGAATTCGATATAGAAATATTAGTCCTTTAATAAACAGTCAAGAAACGGTAACAAACGTTCAACCTAGAGTTTTTGATTTCCAGACTTTCGAAAACTATCAGTTTTCAAGAAAATTCAGTTTAGGCTTCCTTGGCAATCTATCTCTAAATAATTACATCAATGAACCTAAAACTAGAGTCACAAATTTTGGAACACTTAATGATCCAAAACGTGTTTCTATTTTTTATGCAGGCAACGAAAATAATCGATTTAATACTGCTTTAGGGGCTTTAAAAGCTACGTATTTTTTGAATGATAAGGTGACACTAAAACTAATTCCTTCATTATTTCGTACGGTAGAACAAGAATCGTCGAACATCGTTGCGCAATACGATTTAGGAGATTTAGACCCTTTGTCGGGTATTCTAAGCAACAATAGAAGAATTGGAACTCAAATTAATAATACTCGCAATACTTTAGATGCATTACTTTTTAACCTAGCGCATAAAGGGAATTATATTGCCGAAAATACCACCATTAATTGGGGCGTAAAATATGATTATGAAGCTATCAACGATGAGATACGAGAATTTACACTTTTAGATTCTTTAGGCTTTTTAGTCCGCCCAACACCTGCAATAATTACAACCAACCTATCTTCAAACAATTTTGAAAGCCCTTTAGATGCAATTGAAAGTCTACAAGCTAAAAATAGGGTTCAAACCAGTAGGCTTTCTGGGTTTATTCAATTTAGCCAGCAAACCCAATGGAACAATGCAGAAGTATATTATAATTTAGGCATAAGAAGTCAATTTTGGAAAGTGAACTCCGAAGATAACAATGGCAATTCACAAGTTGTTTTTAGCCCAAGAGGGCAATTTGCTATAAAACCAAATTGGGAAAAAGATATGTTTTTCAAAGTAGCCTTAGGAATCTACCACCAAGCACCTTTTTACAGGGAGTTACGCGATTTAAATGGCGCTGTAAATGTAAACGTAAAAGCACAAAAAGCTTTTCATGCGGTGGCTACCAATGAATACAGTTTTAAGCTTGGCGAACGGCCGTTTAGCCTCATTAGTGAAGTATTTTTCAAAGATTTAACTAATGTAAACACCTACACCGTTGAAGATGTTCGGATACGCTATGTCGCCAATAATAATGCAACGGCCTATGCCTACGGTGCCGAATTTAGAATGAATGGGGCGTTTGTGCCTGGCACCGAATCATGGATAAGTTTGGGTTATTTAAAGACCGAAGAAAATAGCGACAACAGAGGCTTTATATCAAGACCTACAGATCAACGTCTTAAAGCCGCCATTTTATTTCAAGATTATATTCCCACAATTCCTGATGTTAAAATGTATTTAAACCTAGTTTACCAAACAGGCGTTCCTGGTGGTTCACCAAATAATGCAGATCCCTATGTTTTTCAAAGTAGATTACGCGATTATAAGCGTGCAGATTTAGGAATTTCATATACTTTTGTATCAGATAATAAAACTCTAGCAGAAAACAGCTGGCTAATAGGTTTTAAAGAACTTTCTGTTGGTTTTGAATTATTTAATATGTTTAATACTGAAAATTCAATTACCAATACTTGGGTTACAGATATTGATAGTAAAGAGCAGTTTGCTGTGCCTAATTTCTTAACCAGCCGCATTTTAAATCTTAAGCTTAGCATGCGTTTTTAAAAAAACTAATGTGCCATTAAGTTGGCATCCTTAAACTTAGTAACATGAAAATTATAAGTAGCATTTTATTACTATTTACAACAGCTATTTTAATAGCACAAAAAGATATTTACGAAAGTCCCAAATTCGATGAACTTTCTAAAAACCATAAAGAATTAGCCATTTTGCCATTTTTTACGCTTCTTGACTTAAAAGAGACACTCTCAAAAGAAGAAAAGAAAGCTTTAGAAGAAAAAGAAGGCTATGCCGTACAGAATGCTTTAGAAATTTACTTTTTGCAACCCAAAAAGAAAAAGAAATTTACGGTAGATTTTCAAAACACAAAAAATACCAACGCCATACTTGCTCAAAATAATATCACGTATGATAATATAGATATTTATAGCATCAAAGACTTATGCAAGCTTTTAAATGTAGACGGCATTATTAGTGGTAATACAGATTTAAATATTTTATTATCAAATGGTATTCCAACAGAATTTAGCTTTATGGACTATATTCTAGGAGATGCTAATTTTGGACGCATAGGCATAAAAATTAGTGATGGAGAAACCGGAAAACTACTTTGGCGTTACGAAAAAAAAATCAACAAAAAATCTGGAAAAAATACGCAAGATTTAATTGATGTTATGATGAAACAAGCGACTAAGAAATTTCCTTACGATACGGAGCGAGTTAGGAATAGTAATTAGTAGTTAGTAGTTAGTGTACTAGATTTTAAATTATTCAAAAAATTAACGCAACCAAATTTAAATATTGGCACCTTGTAAAAAAATCTAATCAAACAATATCAAACATCATGAAAAATATTAAGTTTTCAGCTTTGGCCTTGATAATGATACTTGCTCTGGGTAGTTGTTCTAAGGATGATGATGATTTTGAACAAGTACCATTGGGAATCTGGGTTTCTATTGACAAGACCGATACCTTAGATTTCAAAACTCAAAATAACTTCTTTAAATCGAATGCCTTTATGGAAAATGATAATTTTAACTATCAATTATTATCGAAAGACTCCATTGAGATTCATTACAGAGGTATACAGTTTGTGAATATTGCACCTACAACACACAAGTATTCTCTAAACACTAATGAACTAAGCATCTATTTTACAAACGAATCTTGTTACGGATTTGATGATGTAATAATGAGCTACCAAAAGCAATAAAAATCTAGCAATAAATTATAAGACATATAGCCTTTACATAAAGCTATTAATTTTTCTCAAGGCTTCGAACCTATAGCTTTCCGATTTTAAACAAAAAAAGATATTATAGAAGTGGTGTTTACTGCTTACTGCCAACTGAACACTAACCACTAATTACTAATTACTAACCACTATTTCACTGTTTACTAAAAACTAACAATTCGTTAATCACATAATCTAATTCTTGTTTTGTGGTGTCTTTTGAGAATGAAAAACGGATAGATGGTTTTTTTAATTCTTCTTTACTTAAAATTTCGACTAAAACATGCGATTCTAGACTACTTCCTGATTGGCAAGCACTTCCTTTAGAACAGGCTATACCCTTAATATCTAACTGAAATAAAAGCATTTGCGATTTTTGTTGATCAAAAGGCAAACGAACATTCACTAAAGTATAGGTACTTTTTTCTACATCACCCGAATGACCATTAAAAATTACCTCAGGCAATACCCGTTTTAGTTCCTTGATAAAATATTTTTTTAAGTCTAATATATACTGTTGTTCCTCCTCTAAATTTTCATACGCTAAAACAAAAGCTTCTTCTAAACCTACAATATTATGAAATGCTTCAGTACCCGCTCTAAAGCCACGCTCTTGCGAACCACCCACTAAAATAGGCTTCAATGGTAGATTTTTCTTAACAAAAGCAAAACCAATGCCTTTTGGACCGTGAAATTTATGCGCTGCGGCAGTTAAAAAATCGATGGGTGTTTTTTGAACATCAAAGGCGTAATGCCCAATAGATTGTACGGTATCCGAATGAAAAAGTGCATCATATTGTTTACATAAATGTACCACAGCATCGATAGCTAAAATATTGCCGATTTCATTATTTATATGCATTAAACTGACTAACTTTTTGGTATCATCTGCTTGCAAAAGTGCTTCTAAATGAACTAAATCCGGATTTCCAAAAACATCTAAATCTACATAGGCTACGCGTATTGGATAATCTTTTTCTAACAATTCTACCGTATGCAAAACTGCATGATGTTCTATTTTTGAAGTGATAATGGTCTGCACGCCTAAATCCCGAACCGCACACCTTAATATCATATTATCAGCCTCTGTACCTCCTGATGTAAAAATTATTTCAGACGGATGTGCATTCAAATATTTGGCAATTATTTTTCTAGTTTTTTCAATAGCTGTTTTTGCAGAACGCCCAAAACTATGGGTAGAGGAAGGATTTCCGTAAGATTCCGCTAGGGCTTCTTGCATTTTCTGAATAACATTTACCCTAACTTGTGTAGTGGCTGCATTATCTAAATAAACTTTTTGCATAACAGTATAGCTTCAAAAAGCATCAAAATTAATAGAATTAAACCAATTTTATCACAAATTGAAGATAAACCTATAGGATACTAAACTTTAAAACTTGTAAATTTGAACGAACTTAAATTTAGGTTACTTTAACTTATTTTTCCTTAGTAAATAATAGACGGTAATGAAGAATTTTTTTAGCTTGTTAATTTGTGTTTTTATATGTTCTTGTGACGATGGCGATTTGCAAATTGAAACCCTAGATTTTGATAATGTGCCATTGCTAACGTGCGGTACTGTAAGCATCACTCAAAGTAATGTCTTATTCAAACTAAATGAAACAGAGGCGTTAATCATGAATTTAGCGGCTAACACGCTTAAAAATGAGGTGGGTACAGTTGCCTTTGAAATCACTGCTACAACGGCAACAAAGATTAGTTATCGTATTTTTTCTGGCACTGCAACTAATAATTATTTTTGTGATGCAGTACCGCCAATAACGCCTACCGTACTTGAAGAAATAATAGCTTCACAAGCAGAAATTACAATTACTACTGAGAGTGTTGGTACCGTTGATTTACCTAGTTTTGAACACAGTATAGTTATTAATAAAATTACTTTAGAAACTGGTTCAGGACAAAGAATTACAGACTTAACGGTTAAAGATTTTGGTACGGTAACTACTACGAATTAGCCGCCTGATAAATATAAACTTCTGTAGCGCCTAAACCGTATTTTTGGTAATCGGCATCGTAATACTTCACATTATCATACCGTCCAAAAAGGTACTGTAATTCTTCTTTTAAAACCCCTTCGCCTACTCCGTGGATAAAAACTACTTTTTGAATTCGTTTGCGAATGGCAAATTCTAGTTGTCGCTTAGCAGTATCGAGTTGAATAGTTAACATATCAAAATTAGTCATTCCCCTTTCGGTATCTACTAATTGATGAATATGCAAATCTACCTCCATTTTTGGCGCAGCACGTTCTTTAGTTTTTACAACCGGAGTATTCTTTCGTTTACCCATAGCCTTTTCAGACTTAATTTTGGCAACCTCAAAGTTTGAAACCGTAAGGTTTCGGTCTTTTACGATCTTAATTAAATCTGTAGCATCGTACACTAATAAAAAACCGTCATCACTTAAAACGGTAATTTTGGTACCATTAATAGCTTCTACAACGCCAGTGATGGTGTCATCCATAGCTTCTACTCTTGTGCCTATTTTAAAACTCATCTTCAACTTCTTTGTTTTCTTGATTTTGAGGGGTGTATGAAACACCTGTTTTATAGACACCAAACATCAAAAAAATAATTCCTAATGCTAAAGCATATTCTTTTTCTACATAATTAGGTCCAAGGCTCATAATTAATGCTCCAATGATCATAAATAACACATAAATTATTTTTTTTGTTTTCATGTATGTATAGGTATTGTTTTTATTGAATCCTGAAACTTCGGGACTGTTAGTCTGCAATCATTCCTTTGAAAAAACAAGTTTTTAGCATACTTATATAATTTAGCAAAAATTAAAATAGTGTTTTACAAATACTTAACACTTGTATGTTAATTTTTTTTAAAATAATCTCCCTAATGCCCTTTCATTGGTTAAAAATAGTAGTATTTTTCGGCAAAAGAATTTATTTTTTATTAAAATGCAGTTTATAACGCTAATATTTTTTAAGATAGATGAGTACATGCTACCTTGTTTTAGCAAAAAAATATTTGGTATTGACTGTCCGGGTTGCGGTATTCAACGTTCGGTTGCTCTTATTTTTCAAGGAGAATTTGTTGCTGCCTTTAAAATGTATCCTGCCATTTATTCCTTGCTATTATTGCTCGGATTTTTATTGGCAGATAATTTTTACAAAATAAAATTTAGCAATAAAATAATTATAACTTTGACTTCCACAACTGTATTCTTAATTTTAACCAATTATATTTTAAAATTTTTCTAACAATCAATTAAACCTTTAAATTATGGAACAACAAAAATTACCTAATGCAACAATGATCATCGTACTTAGTATCTTTGGTTATTTATGTTGCTGTTTTGCGGGCTTGGGTATTATACCATCTGCAATAGCTTTAGTAATGGCTAACAAAGCACAAAAAATTAATAATGAAAATCCAGAATTATACGATAATTTTAGTACAATCAAAACGGGTAGAATTGTTGCAATTATTGCTGTTATATTAAACGTTTTAATGATAATTAACGTTATATACACCTTAGCTACAGTAGGCTGGAGTGATTGGTCTGAAGAGTTCTCAAGAAAATGGCAAGAAGGAATGGAAGCTGGCGGACAATATTAATCGATAAATTTTAAAAACAGCTAAATCTTTTTAAATTATGGAACAACAAAAATTACCGAATGTAACCTTAATAATAGTATTGAGTATTGCCTCAATAGTATTGTGCTGGTGTTACGGAATACTTGGATTAATATTGAGTATTATCGCCTTAATTTTAGCATCATTATCAAGCAAAGCTTACAAAGAAAGTCCAGAAATTTATGATGGTATTGGCACTTTAAAGACAGGTAAAATACTGGCTATTGTTGGTTTAATATTGAATATTTTATTTTTAATTTTCATTATTTGGTTTGTAATGACAGTAATTGGCTGGGACGTTGTACAAAGTGGAGACCAAGAATTAATGCAAGAAAGAATGGAAGAATTTTTTGGACAATAACATGCAACAAGAACCTTTACCAGGCGCTAGTAACGCTTTGACTTTCGGAATTCTATCAATTGTATTAACCTTTCTCTGTTGTGGCCCTTTTGGCGGTATCTTCGGATTTATAAGTCTGTCTAACGCAAAAAAAGCGGAACGGATTTATGCTCAAAGTACGGGTCAGTATACAGGTATCGAAAATGTAAAAACAGGTAGAGTTTTATCATACATAGGTATTGCTTTGGCAGCTATATATTTACTATTTTTCTTACTCTATTTTGGAGTGATTATAGCCTTTATTATTGCCGCCATTTCCCAAGGCGATGCTAATTTTTAAGTAGTATCTTTAAATATTAAACCCCAAAACAAATAAATGTTTTGGGGTTTTTATTTTATGCTTAAACCGCTTAAATTATTTATTCTCAAACGCCGCTATTGTAGTGGTGATGATCTTTACACAATCTAACAATTGTTCTTTCGTCATTACCAAAGGTGGCGCAAAACGTATAATATTACCGTGTGTTGGCTTTGCCAATAATCCGTTTTCTTTTAAAGCCATACAAATATCCCAAGCGGTTGAACTTTCTTCAGTATCATTAATTAGAATGGCATTCAAAAGTCCTTTTCCACGAACTGCATTAACCAAATGGCAGGTTGGAATAAATTTATTTAATTCTGTCCTAAATAATTCACCTAATTCAAAAGCATTTTGAGCCAAATTTTCTTCTTTTACAACTTCTAAGGCTGCAATGGCAACTACTGCAGCTATGGGGTTTCCACCAAACGTACTCCCGTGGTTCCCAGGCCTAATAACATTCATAATAGCATCATTAGCCAAAACAGCAGAAACAGGATAAGCGCCACCAGAAAGTGCTTTTCCTAAAATTAAAATATCTGGTTTTACCTCTGGTGTTCCACTACAGTGTTTATCAGTACAATTACAGTTGCCACAAGTCGCTAATAAACGCCCCGTTCTGGCGATACCTGTTTGTACTTCGTCTGCTATAAACAATACATTGTGTTTGTCGCATAATGCTTTCGCATCTTTTAAATAATTTTCTGAAGGCACATAAACGCCTGCTTCACCTTGAATAGGCTCTACTAAAAAACCTGCTACATTAGGGTTATTCTGTAACGCACTTTCTAAAGCCACTAAATTATCATATTCAATCTTAATAAAACCTTCAGTATAAGGACCAAAATTTTTACGCGCCACCGGATCGTTTGAAAACGAAATAATGGTAGTGGTTCTACCGTGAAAATTATTATCACAAACAATAATTTGCGCTTTATTTTCTTCTATTCCCTTTTTTTCATACCCCCATTTACGACAGATTTTCAAAGCGGTTTCTACCGCTTCGGCACCTGTATTCATTGGCAACAGCTTATCAAAACCAAAAGTTTCGGTCGCATATTTTTCATATTTTCCTAATACATCATTGTAAAATGCGCGTGAGGTAAGCGACAATGTTTTTGCTTGTTGCACCATGGCATCCACAATTTTCGGATGACAATGCCCTTGATTTACGGCAGAATAAGCCGATAAAAAATCGTAATACTTTTTTCCTTCGGCGTCCCAAACATAAACACCTTCTCCTCTACTTAATACTACAGGCAACGGATGGTAATTATGAGCTCCGTGTTTTTCTTCTAATGCGATAGCATCTTTAGAAGTAATTTTCTCTAAAACTGACATGAATAGATATTTTAAAAATAAAAATTTAGCAATTCCTTCTGTACCTTTATCCTTTCAATCCCAATAGTTATCGGGGTGAAAATTCAGCGTGGGAGAGAAATCATCCTTGCAGAGGCATAAAAATACAAATTCTTTCAGAAATCAAAAATTATTTAGAACACTACTTTTATGATAATTTATAAAGCTTAAAAACTCTATGTCTTTTTTTGTGAGCAACTAAATTTGAGATTAGTTCTCTGTGGACCTCCTTTTTCTTCGTGTAACAGCCCAGCATAAATTGTTTCGCAGAATTCCACAGTGGCCGCACAGAGTTGCACAAAGAAATTTAAAATACTCCACTAAGTTTTGATAGTCCGTTACATCTAGATTGACTTTGAAAATATTTACGCACAATATTCAAGATAGAACCTGCATAAAATCATAAACATTCCTCTAAATATCTAAAAACATTCTATTTTTGCGCTATGCGTAGAAAAAGTAATAGAACCGTTTTTGAGAATGTAACTGTAGTTGATGCAGGCGCTAAAGGAAAAACTATTGGAAAAGCTCCTGACGGACGTGTCATTTTTTTAAATAATACAGTCCCAGGTGATGTGGTAGACGTACAAACCACTAAAAAGCGCAAAGCTTATTTTGAAGGTAGCGCGATAAATTTTCACACCCTGTCTGATAAAAGAGTAAAACCTGTTTGCGAGCATTTTGGAACTTGTGGGGGTTGTAAGTGGCAAGATATGGGCTACGAACATCAACTTTTTTACAAGCAAAAAGAGGTAGAAAATAATTTAAGAAGAATTGGCCATCTTGAACTTCCTGAAATAACGCCAATTTTAGGTTCAAAACAGCAGTATTTCTACAGGAATAAAATGGAGTTCTCTTTTTCTGATAGCCGTTGGTTAGCTCCGGATGAAATAAATTCTAAAAAAGAAATTACCGACCGCAATGCCTTAGGTTTTCATATTCCCGGCATGTGGGATAAAATTTTAGATGTAAAAAAATGTCATCTACAAGAAGACCCATCAAACGCTATACGCTTAGAGACTAAAGATTTTGCTCTTAAAAATGGTTTGTCTTTTTTTAATCCTAGAAATCAATTTGGGCTACTACGCACCATGATGATCCGAACGGCATCCACTGGTGAAATAATGGTGCTTATTCAGTTTTTTGAAAATGATAAAGAGAAAAGAGAATTGTTATTAAATCATTTGGCAACAACTTTTCCTGCAATTACGTCTTTATTATACGTGGTAAATAGCAAACAAAACGATACCATTTATGATCAAAAAGTTGTTTGTTTTGCTGGTCGAGATCATATTTTTGAGGAGATGGAAGGCTTGAAATTTAAAATCAATGCAAAATCTTTTTATCAAACCAACTCTCAACAAGCCTACGAATTATATAAAATTACACGAGATTTCGCTGGTTTAACGGGAGAAGAATTAGTGTATGATTTATATACAGGTACCGGAACAATCGCACAATTTATCGCAAAAAAAGCTAAAAGAGTTGTTGGTATTGAGTCTGTTCCTGAAGCTATCGCCGATGCAAAAGCCAATGCTATTTTAAATAATATAGGCAACACCTCTTTTTTTGCGGGTGATATGAAACATATTTTTAATGCCGAATTCATTAAGCAAAACGGTACGCCAGATATCATCATAACAGATCCGCCACGTGATGGGATGCATAAAGATGTAGTGGAACAAATTATAAAAATTGCTCCAAAAAAAGTTGTTTATGTAAGTTGTAACAGTGCTACGCAAGCTCGTGATCTTGAAATATTAAAAGAGATGTACACCATCACAAAAACACAAGCCGTTGATATGTTTCCGCAAACGCACCATGTTGAAAATGTTGTACTTTTGGAAAAGCGATAAATTTTGAGGTTCACTTTATGAAGAAAATAATATATATACTACTACTTTTTATCGTTTGTTTTGGGATTAACGCTTGTGAAAAAGATGATATTTGTGTTGATGGGAACACTCCCTTGCTCGTAATTCGATTTTATGATAATACAACCGATGTAGAGACTTTTAAGGCACCGCCTAATTTAAGAGTTTCTGGGCAATTAACCCCTGACACTTTTGGTGCTATCATCCCCAACACCGCTGTTGACTCAATTCAACTTCCCCTGCGGATTGAAGCTTTAAGCACAACTTTTAGTCTAACGACCAATACCACTACTGATGTGGCTAATGACAATGAAGATATTCTCAACTTTACATATACCACTAGAGAATTTTTTGTTTCTAGAGCTTGTGGTTTTATAGTTTATTACGACACTTTATTAGATAACTTAACCGTAGAAGGTAATGGTGATAGTAATTGGATCAAAAGAATTGAAATTGTAAACGACACTATTGAAAATCAAAATGCAGCCCATGTTAAAATATTCCATTAATCTTTGTATGTTTTTAATGGTTTCTTTTGTGTGGTCGCAAAGCAAACCAATAGATCTTCAACCCAAAGATACCCTACAAAAAACTCAAAAATACGGACTTAGAGTTGGGGTAGATTTAAGTAAAATACTGCTTTCAACACTAGATGAAAATTATACAGGGCTAGAATTAGTGGGCGACTACCGACTGAAACAAAATTTATATATAGCAGCAGAATTGGGGAATGAAAAGTTAACAAAACAAGAAGATTTATACAATTTCACTACCTCTGGCAGCTACCTAAAATTGGGTGTTGATTACAATGTGTATGAAAATTGGTTTGGTATGAATAATCTTATTCATGTGGGTGGCCGTTACGCTTTTAGTACGTTTGGAAATACCTTAAATAACTATCAAATTTTCAGTACCAATAGGTATTTCGAAAACGAACAATTTGCGTTTGGGTCTGATATTGCAGAAGAATTTAATGGTTTAAATGCTTCTTGGATTGAAGCTGTTATTGGTACAAAAGTAGAGTTATTTTCAAATTTATACTTAGGCGCAAGTGTCCGTTTAGGGATTTTAATTACAAATAAAGAGGACAATCGTTTTCCTAATTTATGGATTCCTGGGTTTAATAAAGTAACAGACAATAGTCGCTTTGGCGCCAGTTACAATTATACGATCAGTTATTTTATTCCGCTGTATAAAAAAACGAAAGAAACTAAGAAAATAATTCAAGAAAAAACACCTCCGAAAGAATAACTTAAAAGCTTTTAAATCCTTTTATAAAAATCCATTTCATTACTAATTTTGACTTTTGATCTATTCTAGTTACCATAAATTTAGGGGCTAAAATAGAACTTACAACAGCAGCTATAATTGCTTTTACTAGGCTAGCGATTGTAAAAAAATCGAGTATAGCGTATCTTATTACTAAAAAAAATAGGGTAAAAAAAATAAAATTGAAAAGTAAAGCTTTGTTTTTTAAAGACATATCGTGTTAATTATCCGTATTATATTTTGCCTTTTTACTCCCTGCATACATCACATATTTCACGAGTCTAGATTCTAAATGACTATTATATACTTTGATTTTTCGTGAAGGCCGTAAGCCAACATGTTTTAAGGCTTCTAAATTTGAGGTAATTAACCAGGCGTCAGTACCTGCATAATATTGTTTTAGGGTATCACCTATGCTTTTATAAAATTCTTCCATCTCAATATCTAAACGTTCTCCATAAGGCGGATTAAATAAGATATGTAGATGACTATCTACCGTTTTTTCAGTTTCAAAAAAATTGAATTGTCCCACTTTTATATAATCTGATAAATTGGCGTTTTCGATATTATCTTGAGCCTTTTGTATGGCAGAAGGTGCTTTATCGTACCCCGCAATTTTAAAATGAAATTCGCGTGTTTTATTTAAACAGCTTTCTACAATAGTATCAAATAACTCTTGGTCATAATCTTCCCATTTTTCAAAAGCGAATTCTTTTCGATTAATATTTACAGGAATGTTACACGCAATCATAGCCGCTTCAACCAAAATAGTACCACTACCACACATCGGATCTAAAAAATCGCACTGACCATCCCAACCGCTTAAAAGCAATAAACCAGCAGCTAAGACTTCATTTATGGGCGCTATGTTCGTCGCTGTTTTATATCCCCTTTGGTGTAAAGATTTACCCGAGGTATCTAAAGCAACATTACAATGGTCATTCTGAATATGGATGTTTATTCTGATATCTGGAAACTTAATATCTACATTAGGTCGTTCCCCGTCAGTAGCTCTAAATTTATCAACGATCGCATCTTTTACTTTTTGCGATACATAAAGTGAATGGGTAAAGGCTTCAGAATTTATGGTCGTATCGATAGCAAACGTGGTATCAATAGAAAGATAATCACTCCAATCTAAGGCATATATTTTTTTATAAAGATCGTCTTCATTCGTTACAGTAAAAGAATGAATAGGTTTTACGATTTTTATGGCTGTACGTAAACATAAATTCGCTTTATACATAAAACCCTTATCTCCTTCAAAACTAACACTCCGAACACCCTCTTGAATATTTAACGCTCCTAATTTTCGTAATTCCTTAGCCAAAATTTCTTCAAAACCAAACATAGTTTTGGCAACCATTTTAAAATTTTTCTCCATACCTATCTTAAAGATTACGACAAAAATACGCTAAATTTATCCCCTTATAAAAGTTTATAAAAAACATAAGCATAAAGCATGAATTATTTATTACCCATCTTAGCCGTTCTGCTAAGTTTTATATTTGTATATACTACAAAACCCAAAAAAAAAGAAGGTATAAAATTACTTTTGGCTTTTAGTGGCGCTTTTTTATTAGCCTTAACCATTTTTGAATTATTTCCAGAAGTTTATTCAAACGGAAGGACAAAAACGATGGGTGCCTATGTAATGTTGGGCATATTACTCCAAATTTTTCTAGAATTTTTTTCGAAAGGTGCAGAACATGGTCACGTGCATGTTGATAAAGAGAAAAAAGAGTTTCCATGGCTTTTGTTTATTAGCTTGTCCATACACTCCATTTTAGAAGGTGTACCAATAGACCACCACCATACCATGTTATATGGAATTTTGATACATAAAATTCCGATTGCCATTATATTAAGTATCTTTTTGATCAATTCTAAAATAAAGCCTTTAAATGCCTTTTTATTTATGGGCTTATTTGCTATTATGACACCTATAGGAACCTTTCTGGCTGGCAATGTAGATTTCCTAGCTACAATATCATCTCAACTAAATGCGGTCGCTGTTGGTGTATTCCTGCATATTTCGACGGTAATATTATTCGAAAGCTCAGAAGGACATAAATTTAATTTGGGAAAACTGCTAGTGATTATTATAGGAGTAATCATAGCTTATTTTTTATAGATGTTTAGTAAAAGTGAAGCAAAACAATTACGACAAGATTTTTGGATCTCTTTTGGAAAATCCTATCCTAAAAAATGGATTTTATACAATACCAAAATAAAAGATTTTTCTTTTAAATTTCATTTTGACACTTCAAAAGCAATGGTTTCATTAGATATTGAGACAAAGAATTTAGAAAAAAAAATTGAATTATGGGGAAAAATAATTTCTTTAAAAACAATTCTTGTAGAAAATTATATTTCTGAAATTCAATTTCAAGAACATACCTTTTTAGAAAACCAAAACGAAATTTCTAGAATATTTGTTTTGAAAGAACAGGTATCTATACATAATAAAAATACTTGGCAAGAAACTATGATGTTTTTAAGTGAAAATATGATAAAGTTTGAAGCTTTCTTTGAAGATTTTGAAGACGTTTTTTTAAACTAAACAACATCAACATAAATAAATAGCCAATGGCTAATACTTCCTCCTAATACAAATAAATGCCATATAAAATGATTATAAGGTATTTTCCTAATCGCATAAAAAATAATTCCAACGGTATAAAAAGCGCCACCGAGCATTAATAAATTTAAACCCATGGAAGAAATTGAAGTAATAAGGTTTTGAAAATCAAATACGATTAACCAACCCATTGCTAAATATAATAATAAAGATAAAATTTCGTATTTTCCAGTAAAGAACAATTTTAAAATGGCACCGAAAAGTGCAATTCCCCAAACTATACTAAATATTAACCATCCATTTCCATTTATTAATGTAATTAAGGCAACGGGGGTATAGGTGCCCGCAATTAGAAAATAAATGCTTATATGATCTAAGATTCTAAACTTCTTCTTTAAACTAGGTTTTGCAATAGCATGGTAAGAAGTTGAAGCAGTATAAAGTAGAACTACTGAAAGAGAATAAATTATAATTCCTGCTAAAGAAAATTCACTTTTATCAGCATTTTTATTTAAAAGTAACAACAAACCTATAATACCTAATAAGATACCGATAGCGTGGGATACCGTATTTAATAATTCTTCTTTTTTATAGATTGTTAATTGAGACATCAAAAATATTTTCAGCTACTTATACACTGCAAAAATAACCTATGATTTGTAATAAACTAACCTTATTCTTACAAAGGGTTATAAACAAAAAAAGTCC
>JANQTG010000119.1:0-9770 GCA_030731855.1 Cellulophaga sp.
TATGATCCAGAGGGTATTTTAAGCACTATTCCTGCGGTAGCAAGTTGTATTTTAGGCATTTTTACAGGTTTAATTTTAATATCGAAACAAGAAAAAAAGGCGACTATTTTAGTGGGTATTGGTGGTTCTCTTTTGATTTTAGGCCACTTATGGGATCTTATATTCCCCATAAATAAAGCGCTTTGGTCTAGCAGTTTTGTATTAGTAACCGCTGGTTGGGCAAACTTAGTTTTAGCCTTAATTTATTATATAACTGACATTAAAAAAATAGCCTTTGGCCGCTTATTTCGATATGCCGGAGCCAATGCTATTGCTGTTTACTTTTTATCAAGTTTTATCGCAAAATTATTTGGACTTATACAAATAGATGCGGACGGTACTTCATTACATTCCTGGCTTTTTAATACTATTTATGTTCACAACACCATATCACTGCAAACCTCATCGTTATTGTATGCAATTTCAGTGATGAGTTTTTATCTGTTGGTAGCTTATGTTTTACATAAAAGACAACTATTTATTAAAGTCTAGGTTTAACAATTCAAAAATGGTAACTTCAGCATAAATAATATTTCTATGAGCGATTCAAATAGTTACACAAAAATATATAGCGGAAACCAAGTATCAGTTATTCTTTTAAAAGGATTATTAGAAGATGCTGGTATTGCTTATATTGAAAAAAATGAGCAGAATTCAGGCGTTGTTGCAGGCTTTGTAGGTGGTACACAATCTACGATTAAGTTATCTGTACAAGAAGTTGATAAAGAAAAAGCACAAAATATAGTACAACAATTTATAGCCCAACAGCAACAATAATTACGCAATTATTTTCCGAAAACACCCTCTAAAACCAACTCAAAAGTAGCATTACGTATTTTATTTGTGTGGAATACTAAAGAAAATAGGTTTAAACTGGTCATAAACTTAACAAGAATGAGTAAAGGCGAATTAATAAACATGTCGTACCAAACCAAAGATACTTGGATAGGAAGTTCTATAAGTTTCTTTGAAAACTAAAGTTAAAAAGGGAATTTTAATTAGTTTTTAATGATTGAGGGCTTTTTTTAGAAAGGAATTTAGGGTTTGGGGAATATGTTGTTTGTATTTGTTGATTGGGAATAATATTAATAATAAAATGCATCCAATTTTAGTACTAACATTTATCATCATAGCCTTTTGGTCATTAATAAGTAATTTCAAAGCAATTTATCTGACTTAAAAAAAGAATTTTAAGCAGAGAAAACTACTTATATTTTTGATTTCAATGAAGGAATTTTTGGTCCTGAAATATGGATACAAAGGAAAAAAGTTGCTTTCTAAATAAAATATAGTATTCCACATAAAAGAGAATTAACAAAATCTGAAATTGAATTTCTCACTTACCTGTGTGGAAAAGAAAAACCAGAATGGACTAATTTAATCAGAAAACTGAAAGTGATTTCAAGATGTGGTTGTGGGAAATGTCTGACTATACTATTTAGGAAAACATTTGACTCGGCACCACAAAAGGGAAATTTAATAATAGATTACGCTGCAAAAGATAAAAACAGAGAATTAATTGGAATATCTGTATTCGGAACTGACCAAATGCCGACAGAATTGGAATTTTACTCAATAGAAGGAGAATCTGAAATTACTGAAATCCCAAAAATTGAAACTCTGAGATCTAACTGAATAAAAAAGTACTATTGCCAAAAAAAAGTGTTTATTTCATCGCTAGGCAATCGTTTAAGTTAATGTATATCTCGAAGTCAGTCAACTTCAAAAATTCAGATGGTGCTTAGTCTAAAAAAATAATTTTATTATTTGCGCTCTATTAGCTACGTGTAAACCATCAACCTAAAAAACTACCTTCCGGCCATCAACTTAGCCACATACTTACCAATAACATCAAACTCTAAGTTTACTACTGTCCCCACTTTATAAGAATTAAAACGGGTGTGTTCGTAGGTATAAGGAATAATAGCAACGCTAAAAGTATTTTTGCCTGAGTTTACAACAGTTAAACTTGTACCATCAATTGTAATAGATCCTTTTTCGATGGTATGGTTGTTTAAAGTTTCATCATATTCAAACGTAAAAAACCAGCTTCCGTCTTTTTCTTCAACTTGTGTGCAAACGCCCGTTTGGTCAACGTGGCCTTGCACTATATGTCCGTCTAATCGTGATCCTACAATCATGGCGCGTTCTAAATTCACAAAATCACCTACTGCTAAATGCCTTAAATTAGTTTTTTGTAAGGTTTCGTCAATAGCAGTAACCGTATAGGTATCGTTTTTAATAGCAACCACCGTTAAACAAACACCATTATGCGCTACACTTTGGTCTATTTTAAGTTCTGGTGTAATGTTAGCGCATATACTAAGGTGTAAATTAGTATCTTCATTTCTTAAAGCGGTAACCTCTCCTAAAGTTTCAATAATTCCAGTAAACATGTTGTCGTTTTAAATACTTAATTTTGCAATGTAAAATTAGTACAAACCAATTAATAAGATGGTAGAGGATAGAAAAAAAATAAAACTAGGAATTTCTATTGGCGATTTAAACGGAATAGGTTGCGAAGTAGTTTTAAAAACTTTTGAAGATACAAGAATGTTAGATTTTTGTACGCCTATCATTTTTGCATCCAATAAAACAATTAGCTATCAAAAAACAGAATTAAAGCTAGAAATTAATTATAACGGAATTCAAGAAGCCTCAAAAGCCCTCGACGGAAAGATTAATGTTGTGAATGTTTGGAGAGAAATTCCGAAAATTGAGTTTGGCATCGCTACAAAAGAGTCTGGCGATTATGCGTTGCAATCTTTAAAAGCCGCTGTAAAAGCATTGAAAGATGGCGATATAGATGTTTTAGTTACGGCGCCTATCAATAAAAATAATATTCAGAAAGATGATTTTAAATTCCCTGGTCATACCGATTATTTAGCTCAAGAATTAGAAGGCGATAGTTTAATGTTTATGGTTACCGACGATTTAAAAGTAGGTTTGTTAACCGACCATATTGCCGTAAAAGATGTGGCGCAAGCCATAACGCCCGAATTAATTAAAAGTAAAATAAATACGATTGAAAAATCATTAAAGGTAGATTTTGGTATTAGTAAACCAAAAATTGCCCTTTTAGGAATTAATCCGCATAGTGGCGATAACGGCGTTATTGGCAAAGAAGATGAAGACATAATGAAACCTGTAATTCGTGAGTTGTTCGATAACGGACAATTGGTTTACGGACCCTACTCTGCCGATAGTTTTTTTGGTTCTGATGGTTATAAAAATTTCGATGCAATATTGGCAGCATATCACGATCAAGGATTAATTCCGTTTAAAACCTTATCTTTCGGAAAAGGTGTGAATTATACTGCGGGCCTACATAAAGTGCGTACATCACCCGATCATGGCACTGCTTATGAAATTGCAGGAAAAGGAAAAGCAGACCATAGCTCGTTTAAAGAAGCAGTTTTTACCGCTATTGAAATTTTTAGAAACCGAGAAGAGTACAGCGAGTTAACAGCGAACCCTCTAAAAAAGTCTCGTTTTAAAAGAGAATTTAGGTAGTTTTAGCCACTGGGTATTGGGTATACGGTATTGAGTTTTATATTTGATTTGCGAGAGAAATCTTTCATATATCTTTTTAATTTTTAGAAAAATAAGTAAAATTATATTTTTAATTTAAAAAGTTGGGTTTTATTAAAATAATAGTATCTTTGCACCCGCCTTCCTCACGGCAGGCAAGCCTTTGAATGGCTGGAGCACTAATTTTAAGTGTCAAAACATGAAGAAGCATAGAGAGTTTATGATTCCTTTTTCAGGATTGAAGATAGGTACACATGAATTTGATTTTAAAGTAAACAATACGTTCTTTGAATCTTTTGAATACAACGAGTTTAACGATGCTGCTATTAAATTAGTGGTAGATTTAAACAAATCGAGTACCATGCTAGAGTTAGTAATGACGGCAAAAGGTACGGTAAATGTATATTGTGATGTCACCAATGAAGCGTATGACCAACCTATAAAAGCTACTTTAAAATTAGTAGTGAAGTTTGGAGATGAGTTTAATAATGATAACGACGAAATTTTAATTCTTCCTCACGGAGATTTTCAAGTCGATATTTCACAATACGTTTATGAAATGATTGTTTTAGCAGTTCCTTTGAAAAAAGTACATCCCGGAATCGAAGATGGCACTTTAGAATCTGAAACTTTAGACAAGCTAGAAGAGTTGCATCCAAAAGAAATTAAAGTAACAAAAGATAAAGAAACGGATCCTAGATGGGATTCATTAAAAAAGTTATTAACGGATAAATAAGTTGTAAAATGGCACATCCAAAACGGAAGATTTCCAAAACAAGAAGAGATAAAAGAAGAACGCATTATAAGGCTGTTGCCCCTACAATCGCAAAAGATCCAACAACTGGTGAAATGCACTTGTATCATAGAGCACACTGGTTCGAAGGTAAATTATACTACAGAGGTCAGGTTTTAATTGATACTACAGAAGAAGTAGCTGCGTAATTAGTAGTATTCAGAATATTTAAACTCCCACTTATTTTTAAGTGGGAGTTTTTTTATGAAAACAAACGAACAAGATTAAAAAATAGCTTTTAGACAAAAAGTTGTAAAAAGTCGTCAAAAATCACTAATTTTCGCAAAAATTATAGCTTTTTTAAAGTTTTAGTGTAAAAACCTGTATTAAATGACTAAAATAACGGCGGCGATTACGGCGGTGGGAGCCTATGTTCCTGATTTTATTATGACTAACAAGATGTTAGAAGAATTAGTAGATACTAATGATGAATGGATAACATCTAGAACAGGAATTAAAGAAAGAAGAATTCTAAAAAAAGAAGGTGAGGGTACGTCATATTTAGCCATTAAGGCAGCGGAAGATTTATTAAGAAAAGGAAATATTGATCCCAAAGAGATTGATTTGGTTTTAGTAGGAACAGCAACACCAGATACATTAGTAGCATCAACAGCCGCTTATGTAGCATCGCAGATAGGAGCAACAAATGCTTTTGCATTCGATTTATTGGCAGCCTGCTCTAGCTTTTTATTCGGAATGTCTACTGCATCAGGTTTTATTGCATCAGGCAAGTATAAAAAAGTGTTATTAATCGGAGCCGATAAAATGTCTTCTATTGTTGATTATACCGATAGAACAACCTGTATTATTTTTGGAGATGGCGCTGGCGCTGTCCTTTTTGAACCCAATACAGAAGGTTTAGGCTTACAAGATGAATATTTACGATCAGACGGACTTGGACGTAATTTTTTAAGCATGAATGCAGGTGGCTCAGTAATGCCTGCAACGGAAGAAACCGTAAAAAATAGACAACATTATATTTTTCAAGAAGGTAAAACTGTGTTTAAATTTGCCGTTTCAAATATGGCGGATGCTGCTGCAAAAATAATGGAGCGTAACCAATTAACTGATACTGATGTTTCGTGGTTAGTACCACACCAAGCAAATAAGCGCATCATTGATGCAACAGCCAACAGAATGGGATTAGACAATGATAAAGTGATGATGAATATTCAAAAATATGGGAATACCACTTCAGCAACATTACCTTTATTATTACATGATTATGAGCAACAATTAAAAAAAGGTGATAACTTAGTATTTGCAGCCTTTGGTGGTGGCTTTACTTGGGGATCTATTTATTTAAAATGGGCATATAACAGCAAATAAAAAAATCAACTATATTAAACAAGAATTAGATGGATATTAAAGAAATTCAAAGCTTGATTAAATTTGTAGCTAAATCAGGAGCTAGCGAGGTTAAATTAGAGATGGAAGACATCAAAATAACCATCCGCACAGGCGCGGCTGGTTATTATAGTGAGCCAACAAATTATGTGCAGCAAGTGCCGATGCCACAAAATCAAATCGTACAAACAGCACCAACAGCTGCTAACGAAGCGGCCACTGCGGCAGAAACCAAAGCGAATAATGAAAAAGCTGAAAATGATAAGTATGTAATTATAAAGTCGCCAATTATTGGTACTTTTTATAGAAAATCAGCTCCAGACAAACCCGTTTTTGTAGAAGTTGGCAGTACTATTAACAAAGGTGATGTACTTTGTGTAATAGAAGCTATGAAATTATTCAATGATATTGAATCAGAAATTTCAGGAAAAATTGTAAAAGTTTTAGTAGACGATTCTTCTCCTGTAGAATTTGATCAACCTTTATTCTTAGTAGATCCATCTTAGTAAATTTTAAGTCTTAAATATTAAAATCATTTTTTATTAAAAATGGTATTAAAGGGGCTACAGCCCATTTAACACTTAACACTTAACATTTAACACTGTAAAAAGATGTTCAAAAAAATATTAATTGCAAATAGAGGCGAAATAGCTTTGCGGATCATAAGAACCTGCAAAGAAATGGGAATTAAAACCGTTGCTGTTTATTCCAAGGCCGATGAAGAAAGCTTACATGTTAGATTTGCTGATGAAGCTGTTTGTATAGGGCCTCCGCCAAGCAGCGAGTCATATTTGAAAATTCCGAACATTATTGCTGCTGCCGAAATTACCAACGCAGATGCTATTCATCCAGGCTATGGTTTTCTATCTGAAAATTCTAAATTTTCAAGAATTTGTGCAGAACATGACATAAAATTTATTGGTGCTTCTGGCGATCAGATTGATAAAATGGGCGACAAAGCTACCGCTAAACAAACCATGAAAGAAGCAGGCGTACCTTGTGTGCCAGGTTCTGATGGTTTATTAAAAGATGTTGCAGACGCCAAGAAAGTTGCTAAAAAAATGGGGTATCCTGTAATGATAAAAGCAACTGCTGGTGGTGGTGGTAAGGGAATGCGCGCCGTTTGGAGCGAAGAAAAAATGGAAGACCTTTATAATAGTGCCGTTCAAGAAGCCTCTGCTGCTTTTGGCAATGGAGCTATGTACATGGAAAAACTAATTGAAGAACCACGCCATATTGAAATTCAAATTGTAGGTGATCAGTACGGAAAAGCATGTCATTTATCAGAAAGAGATTGCTCTGTTCAGCGTCGTCATCAAAAATTAACCGAAGAAACTCCGTCTCCGTTTATGACCGACAAACTTCGTGAAGATATGGGGGCTGCTGCCGTAAAAGCTGCCGAATATATTAAGTACGAAGGTGCTGGAACTATTGAGTTTTTAGTAGATAAACACCGTAATTTCTACTTCATGGAAATGAATACCCGTATTCAGGTAGAACACCCAATTACAGAACAAGTAATCGATTACGATTTAATTAGAGAACAAATTTTAGTCGCCGCTGGTGTGCCAATATCTGGTAAAAATTATTTGCCTAAATTACATTCTATCGAGTGTAGAATTAATGCCGAAGATCCATATCACGATTTTCGTCCATCACCAGGTAAAATAACGACTTTGCATACCCCAGGCGGACACGGAATACGTTTAGACACGCATGTATATAGTGGCTATACCATTCCACCCAATTACGATTCGATGATTGCAAAACTAATTACCACGGCGCAAACCAGAGAAGAGGCAATCAATAAAATGAAGCGCGCTTTAGATGAGTTTGTCATAGAAGGCATTAAAACAACCATACCTTTTCATAGGCAATTAATGGATCACCCAGATTATTTAGCGGGCAATTACACCACTAAATTTATGGAAGATTTCAAAATGAATCCGCCGACAGAATAATTCAAAACTCCGATAGCATTATCGGAGTTTTTTTGCTTTAAATCTATTTTACTTTTTCACTGAAAATAGGGAGTTCTTCAATTTAGTTATTCAATATTTTTGTGTGTGATACGTTTTTAAAAAAGCTACGTGATTTTTATATTCTAAAAAATCTTAGAGCTTAAATCAAATAAGAGTATTGCGGAAATATTAAAATTCAAGTAAATACAACCTAGACATATACTTTAAGGAATAGGTCTTGACACCAAAATTGAAAATTTATGAGAGCAGATTTAGAAGCACTTCAGAAAAAAATATACGCCCAGCAGGTATTCTCTGCAAAAATTTACGATAAAAACTTTGACCCAAAAAAACAGATAGGCTTTGATACTTTTAGCTTTACGGAAAACGATGGGTATTATCAGATTTATTTTTATGGTTCTGGCTATGATGAAAAACTACATATGCCCGATAATTTTCAAGATTATGAAACCTTATTTGAAGAAAAAGATGAAGATTTCGCTTATGAATCTACCGCTTTTGCTGACCTGTTGGCGTTAATTATTCAGCATCCTGAAAAGATAATTTTGTTAAGGTTTGATGGTCCAGATCAAGGCGCCAACGGCACTAAAGAATGGGATTTTACCCGGGTCGTAAATTCTGGTGTTGTATTCTCTAATCTTAAAGAATTTAAAGTGCAACTCAATGATGTGGGCAACCATAATACCATATTGTTAGGAATGCACCACGATCCCAATCCGCAACAGGTAAGTCAATTATTACTGATGATGCCCAACATAGTAAGTATAGAAATACCGGCGGTACCTGATGCGGCATTCTTTGAAGGCTGCTTTCCACGTTTAGAGTTTTTAAAAGTACAGGCCAATTACGACCACTTTAACTTTATAGCCAACCTAGCCAAATCTGATTTAAGAAAACAATTAGTCTTAGATTATACGGATTGTCTACATACCGAAGACGAGTCTGACCAAACAGAAATAAATGCCTTTGAGCAAGAAGAAACTGCTAAATTAGCGGCCAAAATGAAAGAGGGCTTTACGGAAGCGGAAGCCAAAATAGAACTTGAAAAACAGGAATTAAAAGATGCAGGTATTAGCGATGAAGAAATACAATTGGATTTGTATGAACATAATCGTGAAGAAACCTTACGCCTTTTAAAAATGGTTCATAAAAATGATCCAGAAGCTGTACAAGATGAAATGGAGTATTATGAATCTATAGAAAAGTGGGATAAAAACGGCCAACTAAACCCTGTATTTGAAGAGCCCTTTTATGAAGATGATTTTGAGGCGGAATATGAAATAAGTGCATCTGCAAATAAAAACACCCCTTTTGCTGATTACCTCGCCTTTGTAAAATCACTTAACAAGGGACATTTTAGCTTTCATTTACGCGAAAATCAATTATCAAAAGAGCAACTTTTTAAACTGCAAAAAGCGAATAAAAATATGCAGTTTTTGCATATTCCTACGCAAATGGGAAGCTATGTGAGTCACAAAATGGAAGGCTTATAAACAGCTTATTTATTTTCTGAATCAAAAACAAGCTAATTAAAGCCTTATCTAAAGAATACTAAAAATCGAATTAAATGTCAGCTACAAAAATCATAAGCACCAATACCTTTAAAATTAAGGTAGACACTGTTTTTACCGAGGAGCAAAAATCTTACGAGACTTTTAGTATTTGGAACAACAAGGAGCAATATACATTTCAGTTTCCTATTATTAATATGGCCTTGGGCTTACAAAGCGATTTAGATGAAGATTTTAAAGGTGATAGTTTATCGAAAAAGTCTACGATTACTACATCATAAAACGCCTAAACCAAACTATTTTAAATAAAGAAACCGTAACTATTGCTGGTAAAAAAGCTTATTTACAACGCTCTTTTTCTTTAGTGAAACGAGACGACAAAACGGCTGAGGTTTTTCATTTATTCATTAACATTCCTTTAGAAAACGGCTATATGCAAGAGTTTTCGGCCGATTGCGAAATAGAGGTGCGCAACACCTACGAACCTTTATTTATGCAAGCCATAGAAAGTATTGAATGGTTTGATGATCTTAAAACCTTTATCGATATACAAGAAGACGCACACAA
>JANQTG010000119.1:9870-13567 GCA_030731855.1 Cellulophaga sp.
AGCTACATAAATGTAACCGAATTTTCATCGGAATTTGTGGTGAATTTAGTGGCCAATACCAAAAACTTCTCAACCGCTATACAAGCTAATTTACTAGATACTTACCCCGGTGAGGGCCTAGTAAAGCTTACTTTTGGCGTCAAAATTGTATATGATAATGGCGTGCCTAGGGCTGATCTTCTTTTTGAGGAAGACAAATGTAAAAACCCGCATATATCGCTCAGAAAAGATGGTTTTGAATACAGTTTAGATTTTTTTGGAAGGGTTACTTTGCAAGAAGGTTGGGTGGCATACAATGGCTATCTGAAACCACCTTACAGAGATTCTCCTGTTTTTCCTGTAACGATTTACAAGCAAATTGATATCAAAAATATCGACTGGAAGTTTTACCACTTCTCTTTTGAAGAGGCGCTGCAAGTAGACCCAAAAATCGTAAAAAAACTAACGGTAAATGTAACGGATAGAAGTGAAATTCCTACTGAATTATTTTCGTTCATCAACCTAAAAAACCTCACTATTTTTGCAAGAAAAGGCTTTTATGCTGATGGTTCTAAAGCCAATATTACCGAAATACCTGAGGCAATAGGCACGCTTACAGAACTAGAATCGTTGTTTATACAAGACACCAAAATTGAATATTTACCAGAAAGCATCGGCAAGCTTATCCATCTAAAAAATCTCAACGTATCAAATAACCAATTAAAGCGTTTGCCCTATAGTTTGTTGCAACTACGGCAGCTAGAATTGTGTTGGTTATCTGACAATCAATTAGTAGAAATTCCAGCAAACATAAATACGCCCAAGCTAAGAAATATAGACCTTAAGGACAACCAGCTACGCACCTTACCCGCTGCGCTAGCCCACCAACCACAACTGCAAAATATACAGTTAGAGAAAAATCCGCTAGAACATTTACCAGACGATTTCAACAACGTAAAATGTATAGGTTTAGCCATAGAAGATAAATTGCGATTACTCAATTTTGACTATCAAGGCGCTGATGGGAAGGGGGTAATTACTTGGGACGATACTATTTTTTATGCCGAGCATGATGCGCAATTGGTATCGCAAATAAATAGCGTGTTGGTAAATGACACAGTTAAAACCTATGCTGATACCCTACGCAGTTTGGTAAAAAAAGCGGTTGGTTTTAGACACACCCAAGAAGAAGATTATGCACAACTAGGTAACCATCGTTTTGGTGGCATGCCAGATTTGCCTAAAAGCATCACTTATCCCCGTTTTGGAGCTAATTGGAGGAATGATAAAACCGATTATATCTATGAATTTATAGCGCAAATAAATTGTGTCGAGATAGCACATTTACAAGATTATCTGCCCAGAAAAGGGATGCTATATTTCTTTTTAGAAACTATCCATAGTGTTTATGACGGTGGTAACCAGCCGCCTGTAAAAGTATTGTTTTATGAAGGGGACGAACCGCTGATTTCTGGCAAACAGTTACAGTTTACAGAAGACGATTATTCTGAAATGTCTGGCGATTGTTATAAAGGATTTAAAGTAGCTGCAGCTGTAAAAAACAGCGCTCCTTATTTTTATTCGATAGATAGTAACGCGTATATCCTTAAAAATAATATCCTAGCGGAAGATGACCACTTTTTAGATAATGTTGTAGATGAACAGTTTGGCGAACCCATAAACAAGCAAGTACCTTCTGATTATGAAATGAACGCCTACACCTTTACCCAAAACGATGCCCCAGAGTTGCAAGCCAGTTTGCAACAAAAAGGCAAGCCAGAAGATTGGACCACCCTACTAACCGTAAAATCTCGTGGTGATTTTTGTTGGGGTGATGCGGGCGATTTATATTTTGTGATTCATAAAAGCGATTTGGCGAAACAAGATTTTAGGAATGTGTTTTGTACCTTGGAGAGTAGTTAACTACTTGTTTACAAATGAAAAATTCAACGATGAAACCTATAGACCTCACAGACTGGATAGTAGACCCCAAAAGCACCAACCCAAAGGTGTATGTAAAAAACGGAGTCGAAAAGCATATAGAAACTTTTGAGAATTACTATGTAGAAAGTCATTTTGTAAACCGAAAACTGCATGGGAAACTTACGGGTACAATGAATAACGGCACTGTTTACCTAGAAGAGTATTATGAAAAAGGAAAACAAGAAGGCGAGCAAAACAACTATTATGATGATGACTCTAGAGTGCAATGTTTTTATAAAAACGATAAACTACATGGTAAAAAAACGTCTTGGTTTGCCAATGGCCAATTAGAAGAAGAGCGTTTTTACAAGAATGGAAAACAAGAGGGTTTACATCGCATATGGTATGAAAATAAACAACTAAAAAAAGAAGCGCATTATAAAAATGGAAACCGCGAAGGCCAAATGATTTTATACTATTCCAACGGAAGAATAGAACGAAAACGAAATTTTAAAAGAAACAAAACAGACGGACTCCAAATTTATTATGACCTAAACGGAAACCGTATAGAAACACCTTGCAAAAACGGTTTAGATCACGGAACGGAAATAGGCTACTATGCCAACGGAAACAGAATGTGGAAACACCAATTTATCAATGGAAAATTAGAAGGTAAAGATGTTTATTATAACGAAAACGGCACAATTTCTATTATTCAACATTATAAAAATAACAAGTTAGAAGGCGAACGCTTTTTGTACGACGAAAACGGAAATTTAGAATCAGAACAAGTATACGCAGATGATAAACGTATTTCTTAGTAAGCAATACTACATAAATTACAATTAGAAAAAGGGCGTAGGGACAATCACATTATAGGAAATGGACATCATTTTGAAGAATTTAGATTTTTACTTTGGAAAAATGAACCAATTTTAAAATGGTAAGTAACACTAATTATTGCATCAAAAAATGACCTGGTACACTTAAAAGCAAATGCAACTCAAGCCGCTGTTGAAAACTTATTCAAGAATTAAAAAAGATAATCCGCTTTTAATAAAAGCTTTAGAACTACAATAAAATGGTTAAATGGGTACTCTTAATGTTAGGCTTTCTTGCTGTTCTTGGTATTTGGCTTTGGTTCGTTTTAAGTATGATGAAATTACCTAATGAAGAGGAAGAAGATTGTAAAAAGAAAATGAAAACTGATGATGATATTACAATGCTCAAAAATAAAGGCTAGCACTATAAATACTCTGATAAAAAAACATACAATATTTTGAATTAGAGCGTGTTATTATAGGTATACCTATTGGCCTGTACTATTATAAGACTAAGCTTTTTTTATTTTTAAAGTTTAAAAAAGTTAGTGTTTATAATTTCAAACGAATAGCACTCAATTAATACATAAAAAATAAACAAAAAAAATAAACAAAATGGACGCACCAAGCACTTTTAAAGAAGCCATAGACAAACAGTTATTTGCAGAAGCAGAAGAAATGATTTTGCGCGGTGACAATATTTTAGAGAGTAAATATAACTTTAAACTAGCCGACGCTTATCCTACTATTATTAGAAAAGATGCGTATTCAATTTTTAATGCCTTAGTAGCTCACAAGCATGTAGAACTAGACATTTTTGAATACGATAGTTTTAAAGATACCTTGTTTTTACATTTAGCTAAAATAACGACCAATAGCGATGCAGCGATAGTATTTCTAAACAACTTTGTGCCCCAAGTAGACAATCTAAATGATAGTTTGGAAGACCAAACTTGGTTGAGTTTGGCATTTAC
>JANQTG010000119.1:13667-17074 GCA_030731855.1 Cellulophaga sp.
AAAATGGTGCTGATCCAAACATCCCCAATAATGAAGGCAAAACAGCGTATTATCTCGTGAGTGTTGAACAACGAAATTGGGATTTATGTAACTTATTAAGCGAACATTATCCTATAGATCTAAATGCAGAAACAAGTTTAAAAAGTACCTTGTTGTACGATTATATAAAAATGTGTTACAGCCCAACACTTTCTAAAGAGGAATTAAAATTTATTACTTTTTTTGCGGAAAATGGTGCAGACCCCATGGCACCAAATCAAAGTTCGTACGGACAAATAGAAACCGCAGCAGATATTATAATTAAAAAAGATTTTCCTTTATTCGAAGCCTTTTTTGGTCTTTTTACTTTAGATGCACAAGCTACTGATGATCATGGCAATACCTTACTACATAAAGTATGCGCCATCGATCTAAATTTTGATGCCAATAAAGCCAAAGATTTGTACCGAAAAGTAAAGTTTTTACTAGAGAAAGGCGCAGATGCTTCGCGAACAAATAACAACGATAAAACAGCGGTTATACTTGCTTCGGATGACAACTTAAAAGAGAAAACTGTCGCGTTATTATTAAAACAATAACTAGTCTTATTCTTTTAAATATCATATTGATAAAAAAACAAATTCTTAAAGTAGCCACTAAAAAATATAATTATGTCACAATCATTCTTAATTGCCTGCGAAGGCGGAAAACGCAAAATAGCCGAATTATTACTCGATCAAGAAGTTTCTGATGCCAACTATACAGATGAAAAAGGGCGAACTGCTCTGCATTATGCGGCACACCGTGGTTATGTAGAAATTGCCCAAAAACTGATTGATAAGGGTGCCGATGTTAATTATGAAGATCACAATGGCGAAACACCACTGTTTTTTGGGTTTTTACAAAGTCAAACCGAAACCATAAAGTTGCTTTTAGCCCACAATGCAGACAGCGCTATAAAAGACTACCAAGGCAATAATTTATTGCATATTGCTACTAAAAATGGGCAAAAAGTATTGTGTCAATTAATGTTAGAACATGGTATGGATATAGAGAGTACCAACAATAATGGAGAAACACCTTTATTACTCGCTATGGCTTTTCGTAAAAAACCTTTGGTAGATTTTTTTATAGAACAAGGAGCCGATGTTCAAGTAAAAAACAAGCAAGGGGATAATTTACTTCACATGGCAACACGTATGAACAATCTACCATTCATAAAAACAATGTTAGAAAATGGTCTTCCGGTAGATGAGCCCGATGCAACAGGAACCTCGCCCCTACTCATGGCATGCGCTATTAACAGTAAAATGGTGATTAAATTATTTATAGAACAAGGGGCTAATGTATTTGTAACCAATAGTACAGGTTTATCGCCAATGTATTACGCTTGCGGAAATAATCAAAAAGAAATTGTTACGCTTTTTTTAGAAAACGGCTTAGATGTAAACTATCAAGTGCCCAGTGCTGATGCTGAAATGGGTGGTTACTTAGATTTTATAGAAACAGCTACTAATTTATCGATGGATAGTGCGTATAGCCTTACCAATAGTTACACTTCTGGTGGTGAGAGTTTACTGCATTTAGCCACTAAAAACGGTCATTTGTACATGATAGAATTATTATTAAAACAAGGAGCAAATATTAATATACAAGATACTTCTGAAAATACTGCCTTACATTACGCCGCAGCGAATGGTAAAAAAGACATTGTAAAATTATTATTAACCAATGGTGCCGATGCAGGACTGGTAAATGTAAAAGAGCAAAAGCCTATAGACTACTCTAATATTAAAGGGTTTAACGAAATTACAGAAATGATTTTGGCGCATAGTCCAAAAACAGGTGTAAGTAATTTACAAGTCAGCACACCGAAAAATACTGAATCTGTTGAGACTAATGACGAAAAACAAGAAAAACTATCTAGAGAAGAAGTAATGGCAAAACTAAAAGATATCAAAGAATTGTTAGATATGGATATTTTATCACAAGCAGAATTCGATGCTAAAAAGGCGGAATTAATAAAACTGTTGTAATGGCTAAGCCTAAAAAATAAACCTATGAAAACACAAATAGTTGTCTAAGTTTTTAGAAAAAAATCTTTTCTAAAATATTTTTAGCACTACGAGCCTTTATGTACTGGGTTTTATAAATATAGTATTTATATTATTTTTTTACATTAAGTCTTTTTCACGGAATACAGGGGTAATATACATTTATCTTTGTCTTTAATTTGTGCTTTAAATAATTGTTTTTAAACCATCACCTAGAGGCAATTTATAACGCTAAAGTCTGTTAAGCTATAAATATCATTTTATAATGTTTAAAAAATTAAAAAAAATAACACTATTCAGTTTCGTACTTTTTTCTTGTATGTGTCTTACAAGTTGTTTTGAGGTTTTAGAAGAAATTAATTTAAATGAAGACGGCAGTGGCGCTATGGTTGTTACTTTTAATTTAAGTAAAAGCAAAACAAAATTAGCCTCAATCATGCTTTTAGATAGTGTTAATGGGTATCGGGTTCCTTCAAAAGATGATATTGAATTGGCGCTAAAAGATGCCGAAAATCACTTAAAAAATAGTCCCGGCATCAGCAATATTAAAAAAACAGCCGATTATCAAAATTACATATTTACTATCTCTTGTAATTTTGACCAAGTGACTAATTTAGATGCTGTATTTCACGATTTAATCCGTAAGCAAAACAAAAAAGAAAAGACCAATTTTGACCTTACTAGTTTTTCGTACAATGCTACTAGCCAAAGTTTTAAACGTAATTTTTCATATGATAACAACATAAAAAAATCGTTCTATAAACTAAAGAGTGATGATCGTAAAATATTTGAAGACGCTAGTTATACCAGTATTTATAGGTTTAAAAATAACATCCAGAACAGTTCAAATACCCTCGCAAAAGTAGCTCCAAACAAAAAAGCGGTATTCTTAAAGCTCGATGTTTTATCCCTTATTCTCGGAGAAAAAAGTTTGGAAAACACCATACAATTATCAAAATAAACAACTTGATTACATAAAATTTCAACCATGAAAAAAGTACTATTATTCACAAGCCTTTGTTTAGCCTCTTGTCTTATTTCTGCTCAAGATTTAGTTACAAAAATTCCGAGCAATGCAAGTGCTGTATTTACCATTAAAGGAAAAAATATTACAGATTTAGTATCCACTCAAGAATTTGAAAACTCTAAAGTTGGCAAATTATTTCTAAAAGAAATGACCAAAGAAACCGACGGAAAAGTAACTAATTTAGCTTCTTTAGGAATCAATCTATCTGAAAATATGTACTATTTTCTAGAAATGAATGAAGGGATGCTAACGCACAATATTTTAGTTTCTCTAAACAATAAAGAAGGTTTTTTGAACCTAATGGACGAAAGTAAGAAAGAAGAACTTGTTACTGAGGGCGAATTAAC
>JANQTG010000120.1:0-1762 GCA_030731855.1 Cellulophaga sp.
ATTACTCCAAATGCGATACCATAAATTACAATCCTATTCAGTTTGAAAGTGTGTTGCATAATTTGATTACAAATGCAATAAAATACCGTCATCCAAAAAGAAAACCTCAAATATCTATTAAAACAGAAGTTGTTAAAGGTCAAAAAATAATGACGATCAAGGATAATGGGATTGGTTTTGATGGTACAATTGCGCCAGATAAAATATTTGGACTATTTAAAAGAATGCATACCCACGTAGAAGGTTTAGGTGTTGGACTTTACATGACCAATACCATAATTGAAAATAACGGAGGTAAAATAACAGTTTCTAGTGAAGTAAATAAAGGAACAGAATTTAAAATATATTTCTAATGTTTGATAGCTCAAATAAAGTATTCAAAATACTATTAGTTGATGATGATGGCATCACTAATTTCATCACCAAAAGTAAATTAAAGAACTTAGGTTTCGAGAATGTAAATGCTGTTGCAAACGGGCGTTTAGCTTTAGACTATTTAAAAAATGAAGTGCCTGATCTTATTTTTCTAGATATTAATATGCCAGTTATGGATGGTTTTGATTTTCTAACGCACAAAGAAAAAAACAAGGTTTGCCCTGATGTACCAGTAATTGTTCTTAGTTCATCCGATAGAATACAAGATCAACAATTTGCCAAAAATTTTAATAATGTAGTAGACTACATCGAAAAACCTTTAAATTATGAAAAAATTCATAGGCTACTATTAAAAATTGTGGAGGTTGCTTAATTTAAAATTTTATTCAAATAAAATACAAACTGGAGTAGGGGCATCAATTTCAGACACTAAATTCAATTTACCAGTAGCCGTATCTCTTGAAAAAGCGGTTATTGTATTGGCATCTTTATTAGCAACTAGTAAAAACATATTATCGGGTGATAAAGAAAAATTCCGAGGTGTTTTTATTTTCGTATTTTCAAAGTCTACTAAAGTTAAGGAGCCATCATTATTAATGCTAAATATGGCAATACTATCATGACCTCTGTTAGAGGCGTAAACAAATTTACCATCGTCAGAAACATGAATATCAGCAGCCTTTGAAAAGTCGCTAAAATCAGCAGGAATTGTGCTTATAGTGCTTAATTTTTCATAAATACCATTATTGTTTTTGACTAAGGTAATAGTATTGTTTAATTCATTTAAAACATAAATACTATTATCTTTTGGATGAAATGCCAAATGCCTAGGGCCAGCACCAGTGGCCATAGCTAATTTTTGAGTAGTAGGTAAAAAGTTATTATTCGTCGTGTTTATTTCAGAAAACCATAATTCATTGGTGCCCAAATCTACCGCAATAATTTTATTTTGATTGTTTTTATCTAACCAAACAGAATGGGCGTGAGGGCCTTCTTGTCTTTCAGTTGTGCCTTTACCTGTATGTTGCTGTGTGGCTAATAATTCAGTTAAATATCCTTTTTTGTCAAGGTTTAAAAGTCCGACAGTACCACTGCTATAATTGGCAACTAAAACATTTCCATTTTCTGCAATACTTACATAACACGGATTGTTACCGCCAGATGCAGCTTTATTTATGAAGCGTAAACTATCTCCTTTAATTTCAAAAGAAGAAACAGACCCACCATTTTCTTCGGCAACTTCGTTTACTGATAGTACATATTTTTTATTAGTACTAAGGGCTAAAAAAGAAGGATTTTCAATTGTCGCAACTAGGCCTATTTTTTTTAAGTTGCCTTCTGTTGATAAACTATATTTATAGATACCTTCACTTTCATGGTCGGTATA
>JANQTG010000120.1:1862-4210 GCA_030731855.1 Cellulophaga sp.
TCTTCATCTTTTGTCCAACCCAATTCGGCATATCCAATAACTCTTGGGAACGCTAAATATTCAAGCTCCTGCATAGTACTAATAGTTTCAGACCAGAGCGGCGCTTCAATGCCTAAAATACTTTCCTTAGGGATGCCTTTTGAGTATTTCTCCACCGACCAATTATAAGCAGTATCCACAGGAATATGTCCAGACCAATCTAAACCGTGAATAGATAGACTATCATATTTCATATCTAAATATGCTTTTTTAGCGGGAGATATTAAAATTTTTGATCCTTTTTCAACACCTTTAATCGCATTCGCTTCTTTTCCCCAAAATTGGGTTACAGAGTTCGAGTTAATATCCGCGGTAGCGACTTCATCCCAGCCAATCATTTTTTTACCGTATTTCTCTACTATTTTCTCTACTCGGTTCACAAAATAAACATAATCGTTCTTTTTAGTGACATGACTTTCGTCGCCACCAATATGAAAATAAGGGCCCGGTGTCATTTCAGAAATCTCTCTAATCACATCATCAATAAAAGCATAAGTGGTATCTTTTCGAGTGTCAAAAGTGCTAAAACCAACACGCATACCTGTGTATGGTTTTAGTATTTTACCATTTCCGTTTAAAAAAGGATACGCCACAGATGCGGCATTGGTATGGCCTGGCATATCTATTTCAGGAACAATGGTCATATAATGTTTTGCGGCAAAAGCAACAATTTCTTTATAGTCTTCTTGGGTATAAAAACCACCTTCGCCACCACCAACTTCTGTGGCACCAGAAATTTCCGTTAATTTTGGCCATGATTTAATTTCTATACGCCATCCTTGATCGTCTGATAAATGCAAATGCAGATGATTTATTTTGTAATAAGATAAAAGTGATATGTATTTTTTTACATCGCTTACACTAAAAAAATGACGCGCAACATCTAACATGGCACCTCTATATTCAAAATTAGGGCTGTCGATTATTTTACCCGTGGGCACCAACCACATTTTGTGGCTAGTAATGGTATCGTTACTTTGTGATGGAATAATTTGGCGCAAGGTCTGAACGCCTCTAAAAGCCCCTTCAGCATTTTTTGAATTGATGATAATAGAATCTTTGGTAATGTATAATTGATAAGATTCATTAGTTTCTAAATCTAAACTATCGGATTGGTTAATGTAAATAATACGTTCTACGGTTTCAGTATTACTTGAATTTACAGGAACAGTCAGATTTATTTTTTCAGCTATTTTCTCGGATAGAAACCGACCTACTTCCTCAAAATCTTTACTAGTTTGAGAAGTGTAAATAACCGTGTTTTTATCTAAACCGAAAGCGGAATTCGTCGCTATTATGCTCGAGGGTTTCGGAATTAGTGCTTCCATGGCCATATCAGTTTCTGGAAATTGTAGAATAACTTTTTTCTTGTTTTCTCCACATGATATGCTTAGTATGCTAAGAATAAGAAATAAACTTCCGAGTAAGATTTTTTGTTTCATATTTCTAGTTTTAGTTCATGTGATTTTTAATTACTTCATGCCAAAGTTCGTAACCTTTTGTATTCATGTGCAGCCCGTCGCTTAAAAAAAGATCAGACTTTAGTTTTCTTTTATCAAACATTATGTCCCAAACATTTGCAAATTCTAATTGAGGATCTTTTTTGCAAAGACGATTTAATTTTTTGTTTAACCGTTTATATTTGCCCTTTAAGTGGTAGCGCGATATGCTGGGCTTAGCCGATATAATAACTACTTTCGTAGTGTTATTTTGACTTTTAACCTGACTAATAATCTCATTATAAGTTTTAATAATTTCTTTAGGTTTTTTATTGGAAGAGATATCATTATCACCCTCGTAAATAAAAACTTTTTTAGGTAAATAATTTAATATCAATTCGTTGGTATAGCCTAATAAATCTAAAGTTTGAGAGCCTCCAAAACCAGTATTTATAATTTGTTCATTCGGGAAGAGTTCTTGTAGATTTCCCCACATTCTTATACTTGAGCTTCCTGTAAAAATAATAGTTTCGCGATTCGCATTCCATGTAGTTTTATATCTTTCGGTAATATCAGAAACTTCTTTTTTAAAATAAGGGTTTCCTTGAGCGTTGATACAAAGTGAAGAAATAAATAATACAAAAAATAAAAACTTCATAAACTTTTTTAAATTACTCGTCTAAGATACTTTTTATTGCTGAATCCTTCAATTTATTAGCTTTAAACTTCTTTTTAGTAAGACTTTTTAAAACTAAAAATTTAGCGTATTTGATGCTTAAAAAACTTGCAGGGTATAAACTGTTAATTGTATCTTTGAATTTGTTTAAATTTCGGGATGTAGCCCTTCGAAAAGGCTCAGGATAAACTGCA
>JANQTG010000121.1 GCA_030731855.1 Cellulophaga sp.
GCGGCCTCTTTAGTATCTTCTGCAAACTCTTTTGCGCCTTCTTTTGCTTTGTCGAAAGCATCTTCTGTTTTGTCTCCTAAATCTTTGTGTTCTTCAGACATTTTTATAAGTATTTGGTTGTTAATATTGGTGTAAATGTAGCAATTATTATGACATACAAAAAATGCTTTTAAAAAACTGTTGGCTAGCGCTTTACTTGAAACTGGTTTTTAATTTTATCGACCACTACTTGAGCTAATTTTATTTTACTTTCTGCTGTCCAGCCCCCTATATGTGGTGTTAAAAGTACATTATCGGCTTTTATTAAGTATTTAAAGGCTTCTGGGAGTTCATTATCGGTAAACATGTTTTCGAACGATGTTTTTTCGTACTCTAAAACATCGAGCCCTGCACCTAAAATTTTACCAGATTTTAAAGCATTTACGACATCTTCTGTCACCACACATTTTCCTCTTGCCGTATTTAAAAGCCAAAAATTATGTTGAAAACTATTGATGAATTCTGTGGTAATCATGCCAATAGTTTCTGGCGTTTGCGGAACGTGTAAACTAATAACATCACATTTTTGTTTAAGTTCCATAATACCTACCTGTCTGGCATCTTCATTACCTACACCGCCTTTTATATCATAACAAAGCACTTCAATATCAAAACCTTTTAGTTTTTTAGCAAAAGCTTTTCCCATATTTCCGTAACCAATAATACCTACTGTTTTGCCATCAAGTTCAATACCACGATTGCCTTCTCTGTCCCATTTGCCATTGCGAACTTCTTTATCAGCCTTATTTAATTTATTAAAAAGTGATAAAAGCATGCCTAAGGTATGTTCGCCTACAGCGTTTCGGTTTCCTTCTGGCGCAGCTGCTAAAAAAATGTCATTACTTTTTGCAAAATCTACATCGATATTTTCTAATCCAGCACCTAAGCGACCAATAAATTTTAAGTTGGTTGCTTTCTCTAAAAATGGGCGATCGATGCTAAACCTACTGCGGATAATAAGTCCGTCATACTCGTGAATTTTAGCTTCAATTTCTTGTTTTGACGCTGTGTACTCTTCATCATTGGTATACCCTAATGCATTAAATTGCTCTATAATTAAAGGGTGATTTACATCTACATGTAATATTCGCATAACAGTTTTTATATTTTAGGATAATAGTTTTGAGTGCGTTCGTGTTTTACATTTCCGGTATGTGCGGTGGTTAATTTTTCAAAAAGCAGTACTTCAACAATTTCGTTATTTTTGGTCATGGGGCAATGTTCTACTCCTTTAGGAACCACAATAATTTCGCCTTCGTTAACTACTTCGGTTTTATCTCTAAACTGCATGAACAGCGTGCCTTTTAATACTTGAAAAAGTTCATCTTCTTTATCGTGTGCATGCCAAACAAACTCGCCTTGTAATTTCGCTAAAATTACTTGCATATCGTCAACAATAGCAACTTGCCTTGGATGCCAAGTATCAGAAAACGAGGCGTGTTTTTCTTTTAAGTTAATTGTATTCATAAAGCTATATATTGAAAATAGGCTACTTTTTTTTCAGTTCGAATAAATCTTTTCTTCGGTCTCTCAAGTTTTTAACGCTTCCAAATTGGTTTAATTCGCGCAACAAATCGATGTCTACATCACAAATTAAGATCATTTCGGTGTTCGGTGTGGCTTCGGCTTTAATTCCGTTTGCAGGAAATGAAAAATCACAGGGCGTAAATACCATCGATTGGGCGTATTGAATATCCATATTATTTACACGCGGTAAATTACCCACACTACCAGCAATAGCCACGTAACATTCGTTTTCTATAGCTCTGGCTTGTGCACAATGGCGTACTCTCGAGTACCCATTTTGAGTATCGGTTAAAAAAGGAACGAATAAAATATCCATACCATCGTCTGCCAATAAACGGCTTAATTCTGGAAATTCAGAATCGTAACAAATTAAAATCCCAATTTTACCACAATCGGTATCAAAAGTTCTAAATTCAGAACCACCCTGCATACCCCAAACTTTGGCTTCATCAGGGGTTACGTGTAATTTTTCGTAGCGTTCAGTTGTACCATCTCTTTTACATAGATAGCCCACATTATACAACAAATCATTTTTAATTTCAGGCATACTCCCTGTAATTATATTGATGTTGTAGCTTATGGCGAGTTCCGAGAATTTCTGAACAATCTCCTCTGTATGTTTTGCTAATTCACGAATGGCGTCAGACTCTTTCAAATGGTTATTTTCTGCCATTAAGGGCGCATTGAAAAACTCAGGAAATAGAGCAAAATCTGATCGATATCCAGAAACAGAGTCAATAAAAAATTCGGCTTGCTGCATTAAATCATCCAAATTTTTGTAGCTCCGCATTTGCCACTGAATTAAACCTAAACGAACGATTTTTTTATTGTTGGCTGCTTTTGTATTTACTTTTTGATAGTAAATGTTATCCCATTCTAACAAAACGGCATATTCGTTAGATTGTGCATCGCCCTCTAAATACCCTTTCATTATTTTAGATGGATGGAAGTCATTCGAAATCTGAAAATTTAATACAGGATCGTGAATTTCTTTACGTTTTACACTTTCTATATATTCTTTCGGAGATAGTTTTTCGGCGTATTTGTGGTAATTAGGGATTCTACCTCCAAAAATAATTCCCCTTAAATTTTCGCGCTCACAAAGTTCTTTTCTATAATCATATAAACGCCTACCTAATCGTAAACCTCTAAATTCTGATTTTATAAATACTTCAATACCATACAATACATCACCATCTTTTTTTAAAGTGCTAAAAGTGTAGTTTCCGGTAACTTCTTTGTAGGTGTGTGGTCTATCAAACTGCGCATAATCTACTCGCAAAGATAACGCACAACCCGCTAGTTTTCCGTTCACTTTAATGACCACTTGGCCTTGTGGGAAGTCGTTGATTAACAATTGAATAAGATGTTCTTTCCAATACGAATTTGCCATATTGGGGTAGGTTTCTATCATCGCCGATTTAAGGGCCTGATAATCATCAATCGTTAAAAATTCTAATTCTATGTTTTCTATACTTTTAATCATTGTGCTTTTGTAAATTTTTAGTAAAGGTGGGAAAAAAAACGCTTCTCGATACAAATTACTTTTCCGCTACCGCTTCAAAGTAATTCACTCGAAGTGACAACTGTTTTCAAAATTAAACTATTTAGTAGAATTAAATTCAAGATATCAGTTCGAGTGAAACCCTAAAAGAGGTTTTTCCCGCCTGCCGGTCGGGCAGGTATCGAGAACACTCGCAGCTAAAAAGGCTTCTCGATAGTTCTAAAGAGCATAGTCGAAGTGCAAATTACTTTTCCGCTAACGGCTCTAAAGTAATTCACTAACATTGACATCAGCTTTTAAAATTTTGATTTTACCAACTAAGAACATTAATGTCTTGCTGAGCCCGTCGAAGCATGTTTAAGCATTTCATAAGGTCTTCGACGAGCTCAGACTGATATGCTAATACTCATGTGTCATTCAAATCCCTTGAAAAAAATTCTCAAATCTCAAAATGACAGATTTTTGATTTAAAACCCCAAAATAACTTTTGCAATCGAAAAGTAAATTAAAATTCCGATAACATCATTACTGGTTGTTATAAATGGACCCGTTGCAATAGCAGGATCGATACCTCTTTTATTTAGAAAAATGGGGATAAAAGTACCGATTACCGCCGCATTAATGACTACGATAATAAGTGCTAAACCTACGGTTACAGATACTAAATACGACGTTTTAAACCCAAAATGACTAATGACGATAAACACTAAAGCCAATGCCAAACCATTAACCAAACCTAGTACTACTTCTTTTAATAATCTTCTAAAAATGTTGCCTTTAATGGTATCATTGGCTAAACCTTGCACCACAATGGCCGACGATTGTACACCAACGTTACCAGCCGTTGCTTGCATTAGTGGTATAAATGCTAATAAAATGGGGAACGCAACAAAAGCGCCTTGAAAACCGTTAATAATACTAGCCGCACCCACACCGCCAAACATACCTATTAACAACCAAGGTAAACGTGCTTTGGTAAGTTCCCAGATGCTATCATCAGCTTCTACATCTTTAGAAATACCTGCTGCTAATTGATAATCTTTTTCAGCTACTTCACGAATTACATCAATAATATCATCAATGGTGATACGCCCCACTAAGCGCCCAATTTCATCAAT
>JANQTG010000122.1 GCA_030731855.1 Cellulophaga sp.
GAGTCTGTCTAAAGCAGAAAAAGACTTTTTATTTAAAGCAGGTAAAGACGATTAAAGTGAATATAAGGGGTTTTGTTGATAAAGGTATTTTCGGATTAAATGTGTTATTTGGTCTAGCACTGCTATTATCGTGTTTGGTTCCTTTTATTCCTAATGATAAAGCGCCCATTGTGGCTTTTTTTAGTTTAGGAATCCCTATTCTAGTTTTTGCAAACCTTATTTTTTTGTTGTTTTGGTTGTTAAGACGAAAAAAACAAGTTATCTTATCGCTAGTCGTTTTAGTAATTAGTTATTTTTCGTTAAGTTCTTTTTTTATGTTTCGTTTTTCTGAAACAGCGGTTGAAGAAAGTGATTTAAGTATTATGACCTTTAATGTAAGGGGTTTTAATAAGAATGAAGAAATAAAAAATCCAAATCTTTTTGAAGAAATACTTGATTTAATTAAAACTGAAAACCCTGATATTATTTGTTTCCAAGAGTTTAATGATAATCGTCAAAAATCATTTTCAAACTATAAACATAAATATTTAAAGTATATTGATAATAAGGGTAAAGTTACTTTAGCTATTTACTCCAAGTATCCTATTATACATAGGGGCTTGTTAAATTTTCCAGAAAGTCCTAATAACGGCTCTTTTGCTGATATTGTTTATAAAAAAGATACGATTCGAGTGTATAATTTACATTTAGAATCACTTAGAATCATTCCTGGTGCGGTGGCTCGTGGGCAAGAACAGTCATCAAAATTATTTAAAAGAGTGTCTCACTCTTTCAAAAAACAACAAGAACAAGCAGCGTTAATTTTAGCACATAGAAAATCGACTAATTATAAAACGATAGTTGCGGGTGATTTCAACGGAACAGAGTATTCTAACGTCTACAAAACTATCAAAGGCGACGATTTAAAAGATACTTTTAAAGAAAAAGGCAAAGGATATGGTCGTACGTATAACTTTAAATATTACCCTGTACGAATCGATTTTATATTAGCGGACGAACGATTTGAAGTAGTAGCACACAAAAATTACGACGTAAGGCTATCAGATCATTTTCCAGTGATGGCTTCGTTTAGATGGTGATAAAATAATGAATAATGAATAATGAAAAATTGAAAATGAAAAAATAATAGAAAAAGAAGAGAAGTAAAATTTAGAAAATAACCAATAGGCAATAATATTTTTTACTTTAACTACTAACTACTGATTCCCCAAAAATCACATCAACCAGCAATCCACAGTATCGGCTATTATATGCAGAACTAGGGAAAAGCCAAATAGTCTAGTTTTTTTAAAAAATAGCAAGCTTATATATACGGCAACGGCCCAATATTGGTGTAATAGGTGAAAGCCTACACTGCAGCGGTTAGGATCAAAAATAGGGTCAGCAATTAAATGATCTATATCGATTAAAATTCCGGCTAGCAGGATTAGTAACACTTGTAGTCGGTTTTCTTTATAAAAAACAAAGGCAATAAAAAACGGGACTATAAAATGAATACCGTAATGTAATGTAAACCTAAGCATCGATAAATTCTAAGGGAATATTTTGTAAATAAGCTAAAGCGTTTGTGCCTTCATTAAAAAGTAAGTCTAAAATACTGAGGTTGGCTATAAATCCGTTTCTGTTACCGAAAACTTGAACATATGGTTCGAAAATTAGATTCGTTTTCTTTTTAGCATCAATCAAATACCTCGCATCACTATCGTTTTCTAGTGTTTTATGATAAATCGTAGTTTTCACACTCGGGTTTTCTATTTGTAAACAATCACAAATAACTTCGATAGTTTTTAGATTAAAAGCTAATAAAGAGTCATATTCTTTGGTGTATAATTCCGCAATATCATCTTCGTAAAATTCAAAAAAAGGGGAGGTTCTATAAGCTGTTTGTAAAGTTCTCCAATGTTGTCGTTGCCAAGCGTATTTATTATCTATTTTAACATCGGAATAAGCGTTTCTACCATTTTCTTTTCCATTGTGTTTTATGGGAATACTGAGCGTGTGAAACCCTCTATCGTTGGCGATATGGCATCGATTTCTATAACTCTGTTTCTGATAATTCCCCGAAACCTCCCAAATAATATCTTTTTGAGCGATAATCGCAAAATTAGTCAGATTTAAAAAATAACCGGGATGAAGTACTACCATCACTTTAATTAATAATTAATTTCTGCTTACCGCTTTTCGTATGGCGTTTAGCGGACTGCGTTAAGCCTTTTTCTTCCGCTTCTTACGAACAAAATCGAATACAAAGTAACCAACTAAGGCAATTAAAAAGTATTTGAAATACGATATAGGTTCGCCTTCACCATTTACGGTGGTAAACACACGATCCCAACGAACTTTCCAATTGCTGATGCCTTCCGTAAAATTGTCTACACTAAACCATATAAAAATAGGTGTTCCCACAATATGATCTTCAGGAACATAGCCCCAAACACGGCTGTCCTCTGAACGGTGACGGTTATCACCCATCATCCAATAATAATTCTGTTGAAAGGTGTAGGTTTTAGAAGGTTTCCCATCAATCAGAATCTGATTGCCAGAAACACTTAAAGTATGATTTTCGTAATCTCTGATTACTTTCTTATAATAAGGTAAGGTCTCAATAGTTAAGTCGATAGTTTTACCCGCTTCTGGAATGTAAATAGGCCCAAAATTATCTATGGTTCCTGTTAGATTTTTGTCTTGTGGGAAAACCCTACTATCAGCATTTTTTTCACTAAAGCGCTCTACAGATACAATTTCTCCTTGTCCATTTAATTTTTTGGCTTCATCAACTGTTATATTAAACAAGGCCATATTTTTTACGTTCGCAGCTTGTAGGTAGTCTACCACTTTTCGATCGTTAATAATACCAGTGTAATAGGAGTAAAGCGAATCTTTTTTTAAAGGTTCTAAGGATAAGCGACGAATAAGCTCTGTGGCATTTTCTTTTTCAAGAGTTTGATTAGGTATCTTTAAAACTGCACCAGAGTAGGTATCCATACCACCAACTAATTTAATAACGGAATTATCCATATCATTTTTAGTGGTGATGATATGATGAAATTCTGGCTTTGCTCTGTCGTTTAAAATTAGTTTTTCACTATTAATATATACGTCACCATTAATAACTGAAAGAGAATCGCCTGGTGAGCCAACATTACGTTTAACGTAATTCGATTTTTTATCGATAGGCTTAATAACTCCTTTTGCTTTTTTAAAGAATTGATATACGGTATCAGCCGGCCAGCTAAATACTACAATATCATTTTTATTCACTTTTTTAAAACCAGGAAGTCTTAAATAAGGCAACCTAAGTTTATTTTTCCAAGAAGTTTTATAGGTTTCTTTTTCGACATCGGCTAAGTACGATTTTGTGTTTACTATGGGCAGCGAATCATGAACCATTGGCGCAGAAACAACCGTCATGGGCAGTCTTGCCCCATAGTGGAATTTACTAACGAATAAAAAATCGCCCACTAGTAAGGTCTTTTCTAAAGATGAAGTGGGAATGACATAAGGCTGAATAAAATAGGTATGTACAATTGTGGCGGCAACTACGGCAAAAACAATAGAACTGACCCATTCGCCAGCGACTGTTTTAGGTTGTAAACTCCGGTCTTCTATATATTTTACGTCTAAAGCATAATTAATATAGTAGGTATAAAAACCAAAAGTTAACAAAACCAACCACGTATCTAGTAAGGTATTTTTCCCGAAACTGCGAATGGTTTCTACCCAAATAACAGGAAACATTAGTAAATTAATAATCGGAATAAAAAGTAAAATTACCCACCATTTTGGTCGGTTAATAATTTGCATTAAAACGATAGCATTGTATACAGGAATCGCTGCTTCCCAAGCTTTTCTTCCCGCTTTTACATATAATTTCCAAGTACCCAAGAAATGGATAACCTGAATAATTAAAATGAAAACTAACCATTGTGTTCCGTTCATTATGTTTTTGTTTCGTTGTTATTTATAGTTTCAAGTTTAAGGTTTCAGGTTAAAAATTCAATGATCATTCTCACTTAAAACTTAACATTTAACACTTAAAACTTTTTGATATTTCGTATTTCGTTGTCGGTCCTTATTTATAGTTTCAAGTTTAAGGTTTCAAGTTAAAAATTTGATCATTCTCACTTAAAACTTAACATTTAGCACTTAAAACTTTTTTAATTTCGTACTTCGTATTTTCTACCCTCTAATATTAAGCACATCTTTCATTGTAAAAACACCATGTTTACCTACTAACCATTCTGCGGCAGTAAGGGCGCCTAAAGCAAAACCTTCTCTGTTGTGAGCAGTATGTTTTATTTCGATGCTGTCCACAGGGCTTGTATAGTTAATACTATGTGTACCAGGAACATCTGTTTCTCTGATGGCTTTTATGGACAAAATACCATCTTCATTTGCGTCTAATTTCCATTCTGTATAGCCTGTATTTTTAATAACACCCTCGGCTAAAGTAATAGCAGTACCACTTGGTGCGTCTAATTTTTGAGTATGGTGTATTTCTTCTAAAGAAACTTTATAGTCTCTTAGATTGGCCATCATTTTAGCGAGATAATCATTCAACTCAAAAAACAAATTCACGCCTAGACTGAAATTTGAAGCATAAATAAAAGCACCGTTATTCTGATTGCAAAGTGCAACCGCATCCTCATATTTATGCAACCAACCCGTTGTTCCTGAAATGATAGGGGTGTTGTTTTCTAAGCACATTTTAATATTGTCAAAAGCGGCGGAAGGCAGGCTAAAATCTATGGCAACATCGATAGTTGAAAAATCTATTTCCGTAGTGTCAATATCAATTTTGGCAACAATTTTATGATTTTTTTGTACGGCTAGGGCCTCTATCATTTTACCCATTTTACCATAACCAAATAAGGCAATATTCATTTTTAAAATTTTATAGTTAATCCCATTCCGTAATTTGGACTGGCAGTTACTTCATTATACTCTAAGAAAGGTTGAAAATCAATGCTTAAGTCATCATCAATATTAAATTGTTTTAAGTGCGAATCTACATTAGCATCTATAATATTTAAAGCGTACAAACCAATAGTTAAGAGTAACATTAAATCTCTATCGCGCTGGTATCTTTCTTGTGCATCTTGCAAAGCAGCCGTTGAAAATTCTGGAGTTGTTAGTGGCGTATCACTAAATGGTGCTCTATCAAAAAATTCGTCATCGGTAAAACCTGCTTGTCTTCTTTTAAAAGCGGTTCTGGTTCTTTTATATTGCTTGTTGTTAAAATCGTAAGCATAAATACTAGCACCTAAGGCGCCATAAACAATAGGAATTTTCCAGTATTTTTTGTTGTAAGCTTGTCCTAATCCTGGGAGTATAGCAGAATAAAAGCCAGCTTTTGCCGGCGCTAAAGGGTTTATTTCTAACCTTTTTTTGAATACGGTATCTGCAACAATCATCCCTTCTTTTTTCAAATTACTTTGAACGGAATCTAATTGCTGATCAGTTTTTACTTTAGATTTTTTTTGTTGCTTTTCTTCCTGAGAAAAAAGAGTACAAAAAAAACCCAAACAAAAAAATAAGACTATAAAATTCTTATTCACCAAGAATCAATTTTTTAATTCGATCAAACTCTTCTTTAGATTTAAAAGGAATTACTAGTTTTCCATTTCCTTTTTCGGTAGCCTTAACATCTACTTTTACAGCTAAATAATTATTAAAGTCAGAAATACTATTTTCTACAAACTTGGGATTTGTTGCCGTTTTACTAGGTGCACTTTGGGTTTTAGATTTTGGCTCTTGAAATTCTTTAACTATTTTTTCAGTATCGCGTACCGATAAGTTGTCACTTATGATTTTTTCATAAAGTGATAATTGATCGTCTTTCTTTTCAATATTTACCAAAGCTCTCCCGTGCCCCATACTCACAAAACCATCTCTAATTCCGGTTTGAATAATAGGGTCTAGGCGTAATAAACGTAAGTAATTAGTAATGGTAGAACGCTTTTTACCTACGCGCTCACTCATTTTTTCCTGCGTTAACTGAATTTCATCAATTAAACGTTGGTATGATAAAGCAATTTCTATAGGATCTAAATCTTGTCTTTGGATATTTTCAACCAAAGCCATTTCTAAAGATTCTTGATCGTTAGCAATTCTAATATAGGCGGGTATCGTTTCTAAACCTACTAACTTAGAAGCTCTAAATCTACGTTCCCCAGATACTAGTTGGTATTTATTAAAATCTAATTTACGAACCGTAATGGGTTGTATAACGCCTAGTTCTCTAATTGAGGAGGCTAATTCTTGCAAAGCTTCATCATTAAAATTAGATCGTGGTTGAAATGGATTCATTTCAATTGCCACTAAATCTAACTCAATAATATTACCGACCACCTTATCGGCATTTTTGTCGGTTGCAGAATTAATGTCGTTACTTGGGTCTTTAAGTAAAGCAGATAAACCTCTACCTAAAGCTTGTTTCTGTGTCGCTTTCGCCATTATACTATCTCCTTATTTTTCTTCAAAACTTCCTGTGCCAAACTTAAATAATTCTCTGCACCTTTACTACTTGCATCATATTTTATAATGCTTTCACCATAACTTGGGGCTTCACTTAGCCTAACATTACGTTGAATTATTGTATCAAAAACCATTTCTGTAAAATGTTTACGGACTTCTTCAACCACTTGATTAGACAATCGCAATCGAGCGTCGTACATAGTTAAAAGCATTCCTTCGATATCTAAATCGGCATTATGAATGCGTTGCACACTTTTTATCGTATTCAATAATTTTCCTAAACCTTCTAAAGCAAAATACTCACATTGAATAGGGATCATTACAGAATCTGCGGCAGTTAATGCGTTTAAAGTCAGTAAACCTAAAGAAGGTGCACAATCGATTAGAATATAATCGTATTTTTCTTTTAAGTGCGTGATGCTTTTTTTCATCATATACTCACGCTCTTCTTTATCGACCAGTTCAATTTCAATCGCAACCAAATCAATATGCGATGGAATTAAATCAACATTAGGAGAATTTGTTTTGATAATAGTTTCTTCCGCAGTTTTACTATGCTCTAAAAGTTGATAGGTGCCAATTTCAACACTATCGACATCAATACCCAACCCAGACGTTGCATTAGCTTGCGGGTCAGCATCAATTAATAATACTTTTTTTTCTAGTACTCCTAAAGAAGCTGCTAAGTTTACAGTAGTTGTTGTTTTACCAACTCCACCCTTTTGATTTGCAATGGCTATTATCTTGCCCATTCGATTACCTAAGTTAGGGGCTAAAATTACGATTATTTATAATGTTATAAAATGTATTTTGTTAACAGTTCGTGAATAAGCACGAGTTGTAGCGTTAAAGTTGGTTAAATTTTGTGTTAATCAGTGTGTAAATGTGATCATTAGGGACAAAGTGTTGTTAAAAACTTATTTAGTTTTTAAAAAATTGTAGCGCTTTAAAGTATTTACAAATAAAATCTGAGTACCTATAAATGGACTTTAAAGCGTTTAGATTTTAATATTTAGTATTATAAAAATTCATTTGTGAACAAAAGTTGTTCTTTAATACTCTTATTTTCTAATTGGTTAGCTATCAACCAATTTAAAAAAGATATGACTCTCTCAGGATGCATTTTACCACAAGTGTCAGCAGTACCAATAAAAGGTTTGGTGGCACTTAATGTTGCTTTAAGATTAATATTTTTACGGTCATATTCTGTTACATATTTTTCTAAAATAGTTACAGTTTCTGTTTCGTTTTCTAGAGCGAATAAATAGCCTTTTTGAGTTGCTTTTACGAAATTACTAAACTCTTTTTTGTGTTTTTTCGAATTTGAATTTTTAGTAATAATTACGGGTGAATATCCATAAGGGATTCCATAATCTTTAAGAGACCAAGTATTTAGTGCTATGTTTTTTCCTTTGGCTTCAACGCCTTCCCAGTTATCGAAAATCCAAGTCGCATCAGCTTTACCTTCTATTAAGGTATTCCAAATTCCTAATTTCTCAGGATAGGCTATTTGGAACTTGCCTTCGCCACCGTCATTTTTAACCAATTCTTGAACTATTTTATCTTCATAACGCGCCTTATAAGAAGCATAAATTTTTCCATCAAGGAGTTTCGGACTCGTTAAGTTTTTTGATGCAAGCGATGCGATGCTGCTAATATCTTCTTGTAAAATGGCATAAATAGCCACGGCATCGACCTTATTTGCTTTATTATTTAGACTAATTACGGTTTCAAAAGGGGCAATAGCAAAGTCGGCCAAGCCTAATTCTAATTTTTTACCAGGAGTTACTTCGTAATTATCCTCTATGGGATTTATAATTTCAAGTGCTATTCCTTTTTCCTCATAAAAACCGAGTTCTTTAGCGATTAAAATTCCTATATGGTTAATATTTGGTGTCCAGTCTAGTGCAATTTTTAATGTTTTCATTCGTCGATTAATATGTTTAAAATTTGAATAGCGGCTTCACTAATTTTTGTACCAGGCCCGAAAATCGCTACGGCACCAGCATCAAACAAAAATTGGTAATCTTGTTTTGGAATAACGCCACCCACAATTACTATAATATCTTCTCTGCCATGTTTTTTTAACTCTTCAATAACTTGCGGCACTAAAGTTTTATGGCCTGCAGCCAAAGACGATACACCTAAAATATGCACATCGTTTTCAACAGCTTGTTTGGCAGCTTCGGCTGGGGTTTGAAAAAGAGGACCAATATCTACATCAAAACCTAAATCGGCATAACTCGTAGCGATTACTTTTGCACCACGATCATGACCATCTTGACCCATTTTAGCGACCATTATTCGTGGTCTGCGTCCGTCTTGTTCCGCAAAAGCATCGGCCAATTCTCTTGCTTTTTTAAAGCTTTCGTTATTTTGAATTTCTTTAGAGTACACCCCTGTAAATGTTTTTATAACTGCTTTATGTCTTTTAAATGCTATTTCTAAAGCATCACTAATTTCGCCTAAAGTAGCCCTAGCTTTTGCCGCTTCTACTGCTAAAGTTAATAAATTATCATGCTGATGACTATCAGGCTCTGTTGATTTTTTTTCAGATTTTTCATTAGAAGCTACTTTAGCTTTGGCAGCATTCGTTAAATTATTGAGCGCTTTAGTAACTTCAGCCTGGTTTCGATCTGCCTTTACTTGTGTTAGCCGTTCTAATTGCTGACGTCTTACTTCTTGGTTATCGACCTCTAAAATATGTAAGGGGTCTTCGACGGCTAATTGATGACTGTTTACACCGATTATTTTATCGCGTCCGCTATCAATTCTTGCTTGTTTTTTGGCTGCAGCTTCTTCGATGCGCATTTTCGGAATTCCGGCTTCAATAGCTTTGGTCATGCCGCCTAACTCTTCTACTTCTTCCAAAAGTTCCCAAGCTTTTTCTACTAGCTCTTGGGTTAATTTTTCTACATAATAACTGCCTGCCCAAGGGTCTACCGTTTTGGTAACTTTGGTTTCTTCTTGAATAAAAAGTTGGGTATTCCGCGCAATTCTAGCCGAAAAATCGGTCGGTAATGCTATGGCTTCATCCAAAGCATTGGTATGTAAACTTTGTGTGCCACCCAAAACGGCAGCCATTGCTTCAATAGTAGTTCTGGCGACATTGTTGAACGGGTCTTGTTCTGTTAAACTCCAACCACTGGTTTGGCAATGGGTACGTAAGGCTAAAGATTTTTCACTTTTTGGATTAAACTGTTTTACCAATTTTGCCCAAAGCATTCTACCAGCTCTTAGTTTTGCAATTTCCATAAAATGGTTCATCCCAATACCCCAAAAGAAGGATAATCTAGGGGCAAAATCATCAATTTGGAGTCCCGCTTTTAAGCCTGTTTTTATATATTCTAGTCCGTCTGCTAAGGTGTACGCTAGCTCAATATCAGCCGTTGCGCCTGCTTCTTGCATGTGATAGCCCGAAATGCTAATACTGTTAAATTTCGGCATTTTTTGACTGGTGTATTCAAAAATGTCAGCGATCATTAACATCGATGGTGTAGGAGGGTAGATGTAGGTATTTCGCACCATAAACTCCTTTAAAATATCGTTCTGAATGGTTCCAGAAAGTTGTTCTAAACCTACGCCTTGTTCTTGTGCTGCTACGATATAAAAAGCTAGAATAGGCAATACAGCGCCATTCATGGTCATTGAAACCGACATTTTATCTAACGGAATTTCGTCAAATAAAATTTTCATATCCTCTACAGAATCTATGGCAACACCAGCTTTACCAACATCACCAACAACACGTTCGTGGTCACTATCATAGCCTCTGTGGGTAGGTAAATCAAAAGCAACAGAGAGGCCTTTTTGTCCGCCTTTTAAATTACGACGATAAAAAGCATTACTTTCTTCTGCCGTTGAAAAACCTGCATATTGCCGAATTGTCCAGGGGCGTTGCACATACATAGTGGCATACGGTCCACGCAGAAAAGGCGGAAAACCAGCTGCGAAATTTAAATGCGCTACGTTTTCAATATCCTTTTTTTGATACACACTTTTTATGTGTATACCTTCGGCAGTTTCAAAAGTGTTAATATTCTTGTTTTCGGCTTGAATGTCGTTTGCAAGGGTAATATGTTGAAGTTCTTTTCTACTCATTGATGATGATTTTATAATCCCATTTTTCGTGGTGATGCGCAGGTGGTGTTGCTTGTTTAATTAAAATGCCAAGGGCTACAACTCCAACGCCAATTAAAGCAGTGGTTCTAAAATTTTTAGCCCCATCTTCTGCCATTATTGCGGTAAGCGGACTTATCAATACCGTGTAAGATCCTAGCCCTACAAATGATCCTCCTAAATATTTACTAAAAGCTCTTTTACTTCGGATTCTTTTAATTTCTGAAAGGGCTATATTTTCATTTTTTATAGAGATGGTATTAGAATCTACAATAAAAAAGTTACCTACTAACCTTTCACCACTTAAAGTCCTTATTTTTAAACGATGATGTTCGTTAAACATTTTAATCTTTTTTGTATTTGTCTTGTTTAAGAGTAAATATTTAGACTGCCCAAATGTAAAATTACTCACTATTGAAAAACAAAATAGACACAAAGCATATTTTATAAATGAACTATTTTTCATCGATTTAAATATTTTACAGCATACTTAAAGTCTTTTTCAGGATAAGAGTTTAATTTCGTAATACCATAGCCAACACCGCCAAAAATTATGCCCGTTAGCGCTGGGGCTATTACAAATTCTGCATCACTACCACCGACTACAATACCTAAGGTACTTAATATCGTAATTCCGCCGGCACTTAAAAAAATGACTCCAATTACTTTTTTAGTGATAGATTGTCTTTTTAAAATAGCAATAGCTTCAAACGGAATTTCTTGATCTTTTATCGTAATCCCTTGGTTATTTTCAATGTGGTATTTTCCTGTAACTTTCGTGCCGTCTTTCAAAAAAACAACTACCCGTTTATGTTCTTTGATTACGCGTACTTTTTGTGTAGTAGTATTAGTCACCTCTAAATAGGTAATTTGTGCTTTGCTTACCGCAGAAAAAAACAGTAATAAAAAGAGTAGTAGAATGCTTTTTTTCATTTTTACAATTGATTAATAGCGGTTATTTTTCAATGATTTTATAATGCCATTTTGGTTTATTTTTAGAAGCACCAACTAAATTAATAGCAGATCCAATTCCTACGAGAGAAAAACCGGTGGCAAGACCAATTAATGTTGAAGAGGAATTATTTTCTAAGAATTCATCTACTTCTGATTCTCCTAATGTTACTCCTCTTTGCGCTGCCCTGTCTGCATCAATAGCAAAAGCGGTGGTACCCAAAACAACGAATGCGCCAGTATAAAAAATGGTGTTGCCTAAAATGGCTACCCCAATATTTTGTCTTTTAATTTTATCAATTTCGTCAATATTAAGGGGTTCACCTTTTATACTTATTTGGTTTTCATTTAAAATTTTGAATTTACCTTGAATTTTTTGTTTGTAATTGGTAACAACAACAATTCTTTTGTCTTCTTTAATCTTTCTTACTTCACCTGTTTTTTTATGTTCCAATTGAATATATTTCTTTTGAGCATTGGATGTTACGGAGAAAAGTAGCAATATAAAAATGCAATAAAGGACGTTTTTCATGCTATTTTTTTATTTGTTGTTCTTTCTATTTTCTTTGTTAATTGGTTTAGCTTCTAATTTTAAAGCAGACATTCGACAGGCTCAGACAAACTTTTAAGACTTATTTGTCTTCTTAATCAGATATAAAATTTCTTATTAAAATTCTCAATTAACATTTTTAATATTTTCTTAACCTGAAACTTTAAACACGGAACTTGAAACCTTCCCCATCAACCAACAACTATTCTACTTCCAATCGTTTCTGCTCTAATTCCTCCGCCAAACGCTTTTCAATAATAGGTTCTATAACCGATTTTCTAGGTTTATTTTTTGCAAAAGGATGTAGTTCCAATTCTCCTTTCATTTTATCCGTACTAGAATCATATTTATTACTACCGACTAAAATTTCTAATTTAGTATCAAAAAGGAGTTGTTCTTTTTGGGCGCTTTCTTTAATCTTCTTTTGAATGGTATTTTCTTTTAGTTGCTTTAAAAACCCGCCTGCTTTTTCTATTTCTTTAAAAAGAATTAGAGATTTCTCAGCTAGTTGCTGTGTTAGGCTTTCAATATAATACGAACCATCAGCGGCATTTGTTGTTTTATCAAAATAACTTTCTTCTTTTAAAACAAGCAACTGATTGCGAGCAATACGTTCTGCAAATTCGTTGGTTTTATGGTAAATAGCATCGTAAGGCATATTGCAAATAGCATCTGCACCACCTAAAATTGCTGCCATACTTTCGGTAGTTGTACGCAACATATTCCCGTTATAATCATACAGGGTTTTATTTCTACGAGTTGGTACAGCAATAATTTTACAGTCTGTAGGTATATTATACGCTAAGGCTACTGATTTAAACAGTAAGCGTAAAGCTCTGATTTTGGCTATTTCAAAGAAGTAATTTGTACCCACTGTAATTTTAAAAGTGATGGTAATTTCTGATAATTGTGCTTCAGGAATCAGGTTTAAATATTCGTTTGCATGCGCTAGTGAATAGGCGAGTTGTTGGGTAAAATTGGCTCCTGCATTTTGATACAAGGTAGTATCAATAATTAAATTTTTATGTTGATGAACTAGCGCTAAAAAAAGTTCATGATCTTTTTCTAAACTTTGATACCAATTTCCTGTTTTACACAGATTGTAAAGTATATCTGTTTTGAAAAATAAACCAGCATTATTTTTGTGTTCAAATGCTTTAAAATTTTCTTGATATTCGGGCGATAAAAACTGAATATCAAAGTATACGATTGTAGTGTTAAGCGGTATATTTTTTAAGAGAATATTTAGGTCAGTGGTATCTGTCGGAATCGTGAAAAATAAGCTTTCTGCACCTTTTTCTAAGGCTCTTAATGCTTTTTTATTGGCTATTTCAGCATTGCCTGCATAAATAGCTTCGGTAATCTTAAAAGTAGTTAAGGGTTTTGGAATGGTGTTTTCGCTTATGATATCTTCCGAACTATAAAAGGGTTTCACTTTAATACCTTCCAATGATTCCCAGACTAAAGATTTATTGTAATCTTCTCCTTTTAATTCAAACTGAATTTTTTGTTTCCACTGCTTTTCAGAAACCGGAGTAAAATCATTAAAAAGGACTTTAGTTTTCATTTTCTTCAACTTTAAGGCTATCTTGATATTCGATTAAATAAATATCTTCGTTTTTTCTTTTAAGATAATATTGTTCTCTACCAAATTTTTCAAGTTCGTCTTTGCTAGATAATTTATCAATGATTATTTTATCTTTTTGGATTTCGTCTTGCAAAAAAATCTTTGTTTTTTCGAGCTTTTTAATCTCTTTTTTAAGTTCCCAGTGAATTAAAAAAGAGTTGGTATCAAAAAAAACCATCCAAATAAAGAAAACAGTAAGTACCAATACATAGGTATTCGAGGCAATTTTAAACCATTTTTTTTCTTTTAATTCGGTAAAATTCATTTTTTATGGCTACTAATTATAGAATTCTAGCTTAAAATTACACTAATTTTTCGTTAATAATACTCTTTACAATTTCTACAGCAACGGTATTGTACTTATTATTAGGAATAATGATATCGGCATATTCTTTCGAAGGCTCAATAAACTCTACATGCATAGGTTTTATAATGGTTTGGTACTTCGTAATCGTTTCGTCTAAATCCCAGCCACGTTCATTAATATCGCGTTTTAAGCGGCGAATTAATCGCTCGTCAGAATCGGCATGAACAAATATTTTTATATCGAACATTTTTCGAATTTCAGGATTTGTCAAAATTAAAATTCCTTCAACAATCATTACTTTTCTTGGATGCGTAGGTACGGTTTCATCAGTTCTATTACATTCTAAAAAAGAATACACAGGTTGGTTGATAGAATTACCTGCTCTGAGTTCTTTTAAATGTTTAGTTAGTAAGTCAAAATCTATTGAATTTGGATGATCAAAATTCGTTTTTCTACGATCTTGTAACGTTAAGTGCGATAAGTCGTTATAATAAGCATCTTGAGAAATAACACCAACTTCTCCGATGGGTAGTTCATTAATTATTTGATTAACAACTGTAGTTTTTCCGCAGCCTGTACCACCTGCAATTCCGATAATGAGCATTATAAAAATAGTTTGCGACAAAAATAGGAATTTGGTTTTGAAGTGTAAGAGTTAAATAGTGAAATAGTAAAAAAGTTAAAGTGCTAAAAAAATACGAAGTACCAAATTAGAAATACGAGAAAAGTTTAAGCGCAAGTTCAAAAAAAGCGAAACGCAGACCGCTGTTCGCTAAACGCTTTTCTTAGGTTTTAAGTCTAAAACGCCAAAATTTAAAAATCAAACCAACCAAAAATCCAACCCTTGTAATGTATCAATTATATGATTTGAATTTGAATTTTTTCAATAGAGCATTAAATCATAGGTACATTTTCGCATTAAACTCATGGTTAGATGAACAAAACACTACTTTTGCACGATGTTAAAAGAAAAAACAAAACCTAATTTTGAATTTATAGCGTTAATGGCCTCTTTAATGTCGATTGTGGCATTATCGATTGATGCTTTGTTACCTGCTTTATCTAATATTGGGATTGCTATCCAAAGTGAAGCCACCACGGATCACCAACTGCTTATTACCATGATTTTTTTAGGATTAGGTGTTGGACAATTATTTTTCGGACCCTTATCAGATAGTTTTGGGCGTAAACCCATTATTTATATTGGCTTTTTTGTATTTGTTGTGGCTAGTTTTATATGTGTTTTTGCGACTTCGCTTGAAGTTATGGTTGTTGGTAGAATTCTTCAGGGTATTGGTTTATCTGCTGCCCGAACTATTTCTATTGCTATTATTAGAGATACGTATGAAGGTAATTATATGGCAAAAATAATGTCTTTTGTGACCGCTTTTTTTATTCTGATACCCGTTGTTGCGCCTGCTTTTGGGAAAATAATTTTAGATCAACTAGGGTGGGAAGCTATTTTTTATATGCAGATGTTTTTTGCCATTATTATCGGAATTTGGTTTTGGAAGCGTCAACCAGAAACTTTGCATCCGGAATACAAAGTACAGTTTTCGAGTCGTGTTTTTATGAAAGGTTTTAGAGAATTAATAAAACACAAAGAAACTATGGCATGTACCATGGTTTCGGGCTTAATTACGGGTGGTTTTTTAGTGTATTTAAGTTCGGCTCAGCATGTTTTTGAAGATCAATATCAATTAAAAGAAACTTTCCCTTATTTATTCGCAGCTTTAGCGATTTCTATAGGCTTATCTACTTTTTTAAACGGGACTTTAGTGTTGCGTTTTGGGATGCGTAAATTGGCTTTTATAGCCTTACTCTCTTTTACATCACTTTCTTTTTTATATGTATTATTGTTTTGGAATAGTTCTAACCCACCAGTTTTTGTATTGATGTTATTTTTATCACTAACCTTCTTCTCCTTAGGTTTTATTTGGGGTAATATGCGTTCTATTGCCATGGAGCCCATTGGACATATCGCGGGGATTGGTGCTGCGATTACAGGATTTATTTCTACAGTAATTTCTATACCTATTGCTACGTACATTGGCAGTTTTGTGACTACTACGGTTTGGCCGTTATTTGTGGGACTTAGTATTTGTGGTTTGTTGGCAATTTTACTTTTTATAACATTTAGACAACCCGCGTCTGAAGTGGTTTTAGATTAGTTTCTTTTGAAAAAAGTAGGCTAGTTTTTAACCCAATCAAATACTATTTTAAACTAAAATGAATCAAAGAAATAATAAAAAGCAAGGACCAAAGTACGGTGCGCATCCAGTTTTTAGTAACGAGCTTATTGCAAACATTATCCACAGGGGTATCATTATCAATACTTTGATGTAACGGTACAAAGATTAAAAAAGTAAGGAGCCAGAGGGTAATAATAATTAAGATACTCCATATAGTATACCAGTTTTGAAATTGCCATAATTGGATACCTGCCAAAAGTAATTGAAGCGTAATTAGGGGTAAAACAATAAACGTTACCCTAATGGTATATTTGCGATGCCAAATTAATAGGTTTTCTTTGGTGTAGTACTGAAAGCAGGGGTAAATTACCAATTGTACTGCCCAGATCAACACTAAAAAACCAAAATCTATTAATAAACGTGCAATTTCTAAATTCATATTAAGTTGTTTTTCTAACGGCCCAAGCCCAATAGACGAGTAATGGATGAATGGCTAATAAACGCAGCCAAGCAACCCATGGTGAAACACAAAAAGCAGTTTCAACACAAGAGCCTATTTGTATAAAATATAGATGCGACGGGATAAATAAAACAAGTAAAATAATGATTCCTTTTACAGCTATTAGTCTTGTTTTTGGGATTGCCACACCAACAGCAAGTGCTATTTCTAAAAACCCACTAGCGTAATTAATAAACTCCGGATAAGGTAAATAATCAGGAAT
>JANQTG010000123.1 GCA_030731855.1 Cellulophaga sp.
TGAAATTTATAAATGATTGATATATAGCATTTTGACGAGGTAGGTAGGCTTCCTGCCACCCCGACAAATTAGAGTATCAATCTAGATCAAAAACCTGTTAATCGTATGATTAACAGGTTTTTATGTTTTGTCGGTATCATGTAATCCTAAACAGTAGTGCATAAAAGTTATGTACACGCTCAATGTAATATCGGATTAGTATCTGAATCTTTCTCCATATTATAAAATAATCAAAATAGAGCCTTTGTCACTTTTTAAGATTTTAGCAACTATTTTAATAAGAATAAATCTACACTGACTCGTCCATAAAAATATTTGATTTCTATAGCATCAAAATAGTACAATGAAAAAAGTATTGGTTGCTTCAAAGTATTGAAATGTATTAAAAAATCTAAATTTTATAATTTCATCTTATAAAATCGCGACCTTTTAAATTCTGTTAAAAATTATATAATTTTTTAGATTTAGTAATTTACACTTATTAAAATTAAATCTTTTACTTACCTTGTTCGTCATATGTGATGGTATAAAACATCTTTATTTTAGATTTAAGTACATCTGTTTTACATATTGCAGGCATCACCTAAATAACCAAAAACAACAGAACATGAAAAGAAGAGATTTTGTGCAGTTGTCCGGCTTAGGGGCAGGGGCGCTTTTACTACCTAATTTAACGATGGGGAATACTATTTTAGCCGAGGCGCTCTTAGAGCCAGGTATGGATATTATTGTCAAAAAGAGAATGGCTGATGTAGCCTTGAATACGGCAAAGTCTTTAGGAGCTACCTATGCCGATGCAAGAATAGGAAGATATCTTAATCAATATGTTTTTACACGTGAAGATAAGGTTCAAAATGTAGTGAATACAGAGTCGTTCGGAATCGGAATTAGAGTTATTGTAAATGGTACTTGGGGTTTTGCATCCACCAACAATGTTTCTGAAGATGGTATTAAAAAAGCTACGCAACAGGCTGTAGCCATAGCAAAAGCAAATTCTAAATTTCAAAAAGAACCTGTAATACTTGCACCTGAGGCTAATTATGGAGAAGTTACTTGGAAAACTCCTATTCAAAAAGATTTTAAAGAGGTGCCGGTTTCCGAAAAAGTAGATCTTTTGCTATCAGCAAATGCCGCTGCTTTAAATAACGGAGCCAACTTTGTAAATTCAGCATTATTTATGGTGAATGAACAAAAATATTTTGCGTCTACGGAGGGTTCCTATATTGATCAAGATGTACACCGAATTTGGCCAAATTTTGGGGTAACCGCAGTAGATCAAGCAGCAGGAAAATTCAAGACAAGAGATGCCATGAGTAGTCCCATGGGATTGGGGTATGAGTATATGGATGGTTTAGCATCAGAAAAGCTAGTGGGGCCAGCCGGATTAAAATTATATCGTAATAGTTATGATATGATAGAAGATGCCGCTATGGCAGCAAAGCAAGCAAAAGAAATGCTTTCGGCGAAATCTGTTGATCCAGGAAAATACGATTTAGTTTTAGAACCAAACCATTTAGGACTTACCATCCACGAATCTGTTGGGCACCCTACAGAATTAGATCGTGTATTGGGGTACGAAGCTAACTACGCAGGTACTAGTTTTGCTACTATAGATAAGTATAAATCTGGTAACTTTAAATACGGAAGTGATATTGTAAATATTGTAGCTGATAAAACACAACTAGGTTCGTTAGGCGCTGTTGGTTATGATGATGAAGGAGTAAAATGCAAGGAATGGGATATTATTAGAAACGGAGTTTTGGTAAATTATCAGGCGATTCGAGATCAAGTAAAAATGATTGATCAAAATGAATCTCATGGTTGTTGTTATGCACAAAGCTGGAATGATGTACAATTTCAACGAATGCCAAATATTTCTTTAGAACCCGGCAAAGATTCTTATTCGATAGATGAAATGATTAAAGATGTAGAAAAAGGAATTTACATTGCCGGCAGAGGTTCTTATTCTATTGATCAACAACGTTATAATTTTCAATTTGGAGGAACTGTTTTCTATGAAATAAAAAACGGAAAAATTATAGGTATGCTGAATGATGTCGCATATCAATCGAATACACAAGAATTTTGGAATTCATGTGCTAAAATTTGTGATAAAGACGATTACCGCATGTTTGGTTCCTTTTTCGACGGTAAGGGACAGCCTTCACAAGTGAGTGCTGTTTCTCATGGTAGTTCAACCGCTAGGTTTAATGACATCAACGTCATTAATACAGGCAGAACCGTTTAATCTTAGTTTCACTATAATATTATAATAATGGCAATATATACAGAACAAGAAGCAAGAAAAATCATGGAAAAAGCACTAAGCTTTTCCAAAGCAGATGCTTGCGAAATAAATTTACAAGGCAGTGAAAGTGGTAATATTCGGTATGCAAGAAATTCTGTTTCTACCTCAGGACATCGCTCTAATCAGTCTTTAGTCATCACCTCTAATTTTGGAAAAAAATCAGGTACCGCATCTATTGATGAATTTGATGATGCCTCTTTACAAAGAGTGGTAGCCAGATCAGAAGAATTGGCAAAACTTTCTCCAGAAAATCCTGAATTTATGGAACCTTTAGGGCCTCAGGTTTATGACAAAGCAATTAATTACAGTGAAGCCACCGCCAATATCACTCCTGAATACAGGGCAAATGTAGCCAATAGTAGTATTGAGCCCGCTATAGCCAATGACGTTACTGCGGCAGGCTTTTTAGATGATTCTACTGGTTTTTCATCTATCTTAAATTCCAAAGGACTTTTTGCTTATAATAAGTCATCAAATATTGAGTTCACAGTGACTATGAGAACAAATGATGGCACTGGGTCAGGATGGGTTACTAGAGATTTTAATGATGTTGCTAAGTTTGATGCTACCGAAGCCTCTAGCGTAGCGATATCAAAATCGGTAATGTCTCGCGAAGCAAGAGCTATCGAGCCTGGAAAATATACCGTAATACTAGAACCCTCAGCAGGTTTAGGTTTATTAAGTGGCTTAGGGCGATCTATTAATGCGCGACAAGCAGATGAAGGGCGAAGTTTTATGTCTAAAGATGGTGGCACAAAATTGGGTGTTAAAATAGTAGATGAACGCGTAAATCTATGGTCTGACCCATTACATCCAGAAGTCCCAGTTTCTACTTGGAACGGAGAAGGTCAGCCTCTAAAGAAAACAGAATGGATTAAAAATGGTGTAGTACAAAACCTCGCTTATAGCCGCTTTTGGGCAGAAAAAAAGGGCGTTGCTCCCGTACCTTCACCGGGTAATTTTATTATGGGCGGTGGTGATGCTTCTTTAGAAGAACTTATTAAAAGTACCAAAAAAGGAATTTTAGTAACGCGCTTGTGGTATATAAGATCAGTAGATCCACAAACGCTTCTTTATACAGGTTTAACCCGTGACGGAACTTTTTATATTGAGAATGGAGCCATTAAATATCCTGTGAAGAATTTCAGGTTTAATGAAAGCCCCATCATCATGCTAAACAATTTAGAAACGCTTGGAAAACAAGTTCGTGTTGAAGGTAATTTGATTCCCTATATGAAAATTAGAGATTTCACTTTTACCAGTTTGTCTGATGCTGTTTAGAAAATTAGAAAATTAAAATAAGGTTGTTTTGAATATTTCAAAACAACCTTTTCCTTATGTTCTTCTTTAAGGTATTGAAAAATCTTGACGTAGAAGTAAGATTTAAATTTAGATTATTTAGTGGGAAACGCCTTTTTTTTTACGAGATTACAGTATGAATCTGGAGATTGGGATGTAGATCAACGCATGCCGTCTAACCTACTGAATTCTCTCGTAGAATATACCACACTTGCTGTTGATACTAAAGAAAACATTATTCCACTCGCTAGCGATGATATTTTTAAATGTCCCTTTTGCTACCTTTCAGGCCATAAATTAGTACAGTTTACCAAAAGAGAAAAAGAGAATTTTAAAAAGTACGTCAATAATGGTGGGTTTGTATTTGTTGATGATTGTAACCATGATATCGACGGACTTTTTGCAAAATCGTTTGAACGCCAAATGGATGATATTTTTGGGGATAATTCTCTAAAAAAAATTGAAAATAACCACGAAATCTACACTATTTTTTTTGAATTTGACGACGGCCCTCCAACTACTTCACAAGAATTAAATGGTTGGGGAGACGATTTGGTTCACGAATATTTAAAAGCTATTGAAATAAATGGCAGAATTGGGGTACTCTACAGCAATAAAGATTATGGGTGCGAATGGGATTATGATTTCAGAAATAAACGATGGTATAAAATAGATAATACGCGTTTTGGGATAAATATAGTGATGTATGCACTTACATCGTAAACTAGAAATTTGATGGATAAAAATTTAGTAGCTATTAAAAATGAGCTAGAAGCTTTGACAGCCAAACTTGCCGATGTAAAAAGAGAAATTGGTAAAATTATCATAGGACAAGAAGAAACCATAGAGCAACTACTGATTACTTTTTTAGCCGGTGGTCATGCTTTGTTAGAAGGGGTTCCAGGTCTTGCGAAAACCTTGATGATTAAAACATTATCACAAGCAATTGATTTAAAATTTAAACGCATTCAGTTTACGCCAGATCTTATGCCTTCTGATATAATAGGTACCGAAATTCTGGAAGAAGACCATACGACAGGAAAAAAATTCTTTCAATTTAATAAAGGACCCATTTTCGCTAATATTATTCTGGCGGATGAAATTAATAGAACGCCTCCTAAAACTCAGGCTGCATTATTAGAAGCCATGCAAGAGTTTGAAGTTACTTATTCTGGAAAAACCTATGCTTTAGAAAAGCCGTTCTTTATGTTGGCTACTCAAAATCCGATTGAACAGTCAGGCACATTTCCTTTGCCAGAAGCACAGCAAGACCGCTTTTTGTTTTATATTAAAATAGGATATCCCACGGCATCAGAAGAAAAAGGTATTTTAAAAAGTACCACAGGTGTAAAAAAAGAAAATGTAAAGAAAGTTATTTCTGGGGCAGAAATACAACGTTTGCAAGAGTTGGTTCGTGAAGTTTATATTAGTGATGATCTTATCGAGTTCGTAAGTGCTGTAGTGCGTGCTACCAGACCTGAAACCACTGAAAATATGTATGTAAAAGAGTGGGTAAGTTGGGGAGCAGGGCCACGTGCTGGGCAGGCGATGATTCTTACCGCTAAAGCAAGAGCTTTACAATATGGTCGAATGTCAGTAAGTTTAGATGATTTAAAAAAGGTGGCACTTCCTGTATTAAGACATCGCATCATCATTAATTTCAGAGCAGAGGCAGAAGGAATAACTTCAGACCAAATAACGCATCATTTATTAACCAATACTGAATTGCCATCTAAAGTATAGCGCTAAGTGGATAAAGACTACAGACAATTATTTAAACCCCATATTATCAACAGTATCTCTGGTCTTTCCTTGATAGCTAGGGTATTGGTTGATGGATATTTATCAGGATTGAATAAGAGCCGTAGGGTAGGTGTAGGTCTAGAGTTTAGTCAATATAGAGGTTATGAACCGGGCGATGATTTACGCTTACTAGATTGGAAAATGTTTGCGCGTTCGGGTAGATATTACATCAAACAATCGGAAATCGACACACATATTTCTGTAAAGTTTATTATAGATGCCAGTAAATCTATGGAACATGCTGAAGATGGAATCTCAAAAATAGATTATGTAAAAGTTTTGGTCGCGTCACTAGCTCACCTCGCTCAAGAGCAAGGAGACGCAATTGGCCTTTACGCCTTGAATAATATGAAAATCACAAGTCTTCAACCCACCATACAAAAACAACACTATAAAAGGTTTTTACACGAGCTGATCCAAATAAAAGGCGATGGAGGCTTGCCCTCTAATACCCTTGGTTTTGATAAATTTCATGATAAAAGTCGAAAAGAGCTGGTGTTTTTTATTACCGATATGTATGAATATGGTGCAGAACTAACGACAATAATTAAAAGCTTAAAAACTAAAAGAAACGAAGTAGTAGTAGTACAAATTATGGGAGAGAAAGAACTTCAATTCAATTATAAAGGTCATATTGTTTTCGAAGATTTGGAAACGGGCGATAAGGTAAAAGTAGATGCCAAAGAGGCAAAAATTAACTATTTGAAAGATCTTAATACTATGATGACTACTACTAAAAATATGTTGTTGTCTACTAATATAGGATATCAACTATTCATGCTCGATGAGCCTTTGGGAGAGGCTTTACAGCTCTTTTTAAAGCAACGAAGTCAATTGATATAAATGAGTTTTCTTAATCCTATATATTTATGGTCGCTAATGGGGATTCTTGTTCCTATAGCCATTCATTTGTGGAATAGAAAAAAGGTGTTGACTATTAAGGTAGGAAGCATTAAAATGCTAACAGCATCAGAATCTAAGCGCACCAGCAGCATTCGGCCTAATGAGTGGTGGTTACTTTTGCTAAGAATATTAATGATTACCTTGTTCGCTTTTATCCTTGCAGGACCTAATTTTAAAAGTATAGAAAAAAAGCAAACTCTGAGCTATGTTGTAGATCCTGAGTTACTTCATTTAAAAAGTATGGAGCCGCTGTTAGATAGTCTTCCCTCGCAAGGCCTACATATCATGGTTAGTGGTTTTCCATTACTTAAAGACTACGATTTTGAAACCAGCAAGTCATTTACGCCTAAGTATTGGCAAATGGCGCAAGCGATGGAAAAATTGCAAACTGATAGTATAGTTGTTTTTACAAAAGGACTTGTTTCTGGAATACAAGGCATGCGACCTACCGTCTCTAAAAGTATAAATTGGATTTTAATAGATGCAGAAGATAAAATAACTATTCCTATTGAAGCAAGCCTTAATAAAGATAGTGTTGAATTGCTTTTTATGGAAAGTGATCGAAAAAGCTTAGCGTATACGAAATCTAGCATTGAAAAAAATAGTGAGACCACCCTATTTAACGCCACAAAGGATAGTATTCAAATAAATGGAGATTGGATAGAAGTAAAGCCATCAAAACCTTTAAAAGTACTGATAGTGGCAGACGATAGTCTTTCCCATGAATTGAAATATTTAAAGACTGCTTATCGGGCGGTAAGTAAATACTTGGATAAACCGATAGAAATAAAAACGCATACTGAAATTGATACCTTAAAATTGGAATCTTATGCTACTTTGGTTTGGTTAAGTGATGAAAATCTTGACAAATATCCTATAAAATCATTGCTGTATCGGCCAGATTCTTTAGCAAATCAATTGATTGTTGACGGAAACACAAAAAATACTTTCTTCTTGACACATCCGCTAAATAGCGAGAATATAATTACAGCGCATCTCTCTGAAAAACTTTTAGAATTACTTTCTTTACATGAAGATGTATTAAAAAAAGCAAAAAAATATGATCGAAGAAGTATAGATGCGAAGGAATTACAAACCATAGAAATAAGCCAGAAGAATACTAGAAATTATGCGAACTTGTATGATCTTTCTTTATGGATCTGGTTAATATTAAGTATGTTATTGATTGTGGAACGAATTTTATCAAAATATAGAAGACAATGATAGATTCGGGAAAACGCATTTTAGTAAACTTTAAAAAAAGGTGGCAGTTGCTAGAAATTCTTTCTATTATACTGTTCGCATCTGGTCCTGCATTTTTAATCTATATGTTAACATCCGACTTAACAATTGGATGCTTTGTTTTTATAGGCTTTTTTGTCGCCCTTATTTTAATTAAAAAACCATGGCGCCTTACGCTAGAAAAAGTAAGTAGTTATATAGATCAAAAATTTAATGAGGTAGAATACAGTACAGCGCTGTTGTTAAAGCCAGTTGATGAACTTTCAAATATGGCCATGCTTCAACGGTATAAAATTAGCGAGGTTTTAAACGAAAATATAAAAAAAATAAAGCCTTTAGTTAACCTAAAAATGGCTTTGATTGTAATGTTGATTTTTGGATTTCTTTCCTTTTTATCCCATCAATTTTCCTTAAATACATTGTTTAAAAATTCAACCAATAAAATTGAAAATCAACAAGGGATTACGTTTCAGCCTTTAGATAGCGCTAAGGTTAAAGTAACACCACCAGCACTAAAATCTCAAAAACTAAGCATTTATCATCCATCTTATACAAAACTTGCCAAAACGGTAACTTCTGATATGAACATCAAGGCATTGGAAGGATCAAAACTTGTTTGGGAGGTTCAATTTGATGCCCAAATACAAGAGGTTTCTATAGAAATTTTAGAGAATACTTACCCAATGGTTGAGGTAGATAATGAATATTCAAAACAAATTACCTTAACAGAAACAGGCTTTTATAATTTTAAATTTAAAGATATGGATGGGGCAAGCTATGTATCTGATTTATATGCCATAGAAGTACTAGAAGACGAAAGCCCTTTGTTGGAAGTTCAGGGGTTACAACAGTTTACTTCCTTTGAGGTTTCACAAAAAAAAGTGCTCAATTTTAACGTAGAATTTTCCGACGATTATGGGGTAGAAGATACCTATATTATTGCCACGGTAACTAAAGGCGAAGGAGAATCTGTTAAGTTTAGGGAAGAACGTTTAACTTTTGATGATAAATTAATTCTAGGAACCAAAAAACAAGTGCTATCAAAAAAAATAGATTTAGACCAGATGAAGATGGAGCCAGGTGATGAATTATATTTTTATATGGTAGCTATAGATAGTAAAAAGCCAAAAGCGAATATATCAAGAACCGAAACGTACTTTGCGGTGATAAAAGACACCCTTACCAATCAATTTGCCGTAGAAGGAACCATGGGCGCAGATTTGATGCCTGCTTATTTTAGAAGCCAGCGACAATTAATTATTGATACAGAAAAGTTAATAGCAGCTCAAAAAAAGATGAGCAAAGAGAAGTTCAATACTACCAGCAACGAACTTGGTTATGACCAAAAAGCATTGCGACTAAAATATGGGGAGTTTATGGGCGATGAGACTGTTGGTGGTAGTGAAAACTCAGAAGAAATTATAGACGATGGTGTTGCAACAAATTCTGATTTATTAAAAGACTATACGCACGATCATGATAGCGATAATGAACACAATCTTGTTGATCATGACCATGATCACGATCATAAAGAAGACGAGGGAAAAGAAGAAGACCCTCTAGAAAGTTATCTTCATAATCACGATGATCCGGAAGAATCTACATTATTTACAGCAACATTAAAAAGTAAACTCCGCGGGGCATTAGATGAAATGTGGAATGCCGAACTTTATTTGCGATTATATACTCCTGAAAAATCATTAGCCTATCAATACAGGGCTTTAAGTCTTATTCAAGAAATCAAAAATAGCGCTCGAATTTATGTACATCGCATTGGTTTTGACCCTCCGCCAATAAAAGAAGATAAACGCTTAACCGGAACTATTGATAAGGTAAATAATTATAGTAAATTACAAGATATTGCTCAGCCTGAAGCGTTCCCTTTTATAAAAAAAGCCATAGAGCGTCTTGAAAGATTAATTGCCAATTCTGCTGCGCTTAGCTCAGAAGATAGAGATTTGTTGGTAAAAGCAGGAAATGAACTCTCTTTGTTGGCTATCCAAGAACCAGGAAAATACCTTAGTACCCTACAAGAGTTAAAGTGGATTTCAGAGCGAAGCGAAACATCAAAAGTTCAGTTAGAAAAATTACAAAGACAATTATTAGCCGTTATTCCTAAACCGAAACCAAAGCCTAGAAAAACCAACGCATCGCTTAGTGAAATTAACGAATTGCTACTACAAGAATTAGAGTTTAATGATGGATCAAATTAATTTTCTAAATCAAGATTATTTTTGGCCAATTATTTTTGGTGGAATGCTGCTATGGTTGGTATTCGTTTGGAAAGAGTGGTCAGATGTTCTCAAATCGCGATTTTATGTTAACTCTTTTATCGGATTACTGGTCGTACTAGCACTGATAATGTTGGCTTTAAAACCAAATATTCAGAAAAATGTTGCATCAAGTATAGGGGTAGTCTTAACTCAAGGTTTTAATCAAGAACAATTAGATAGTCTTAAAAAAGCACATAAAAAGTTAAAAGTTATACCGTATAAAATAAATCAACCTATTGGTAATGTTATAGATTCTGTAAGTTCATTATATATTTTAGGAGGAGGATTAAAGTCTTTTGATTTTTGGCAATTAGAAAAAGTGCCTACTAAATTTATCAATGGGTACAGTCCTAAAGGAATCACAAAGTTAAATTACCCAGCAAATGCTATTGTAGGAGACGAATTGGTTGTAAAAGGAAGCTATTCCGAAGGAAAAAAAGGAAATCGACTAGTACTTTCAAACCCAAGAGGAGCGGGCATTGATTCTATCGTATTAAATGGCTTAGCTCAAGAAGATTTTAAACTATCTATGAATCTTAAGCTTGTTGGAAAATTCAATTATACTTTGATAGAGAAAGACTCACTCGCAACGATACTATCAAGTGAGCCATTGCCACTACATATAAAAGAGCTAAAGTCATTGAAAATTTTGATGGTCAATAATTTCCCCACTTTTGAAACAAAATACTTAAAAAACTATTTAGCAGAAGTAGGGCATCAAGTCACTATCCGAACTCAGTTGACTAAAAACAAGTTTAAATATGAATATTTTAATACAGAAAAACAGCCTTTTTATAATTTTACAGAAAAGCAATTAGAGGCCTATGATTTACTTTTTATGGACTTCGAATCTTATTCAGGATTATCTAAAACGAATCTTTCATCACTTTGGAATAGTATAAAAAATAGCGGTATGGGTTTATTTTTACAACCTACAACACCCTTTTTTACGGTAGCTCCAGAAAGATCAGGATTTTCATTTATCACAGATAAGACAATCAAAACAAGCTTAGCTTTTTCACCTAAATTAAGGCTAAACAAATTTCCTTATATTTTTGAAAGTAAGTTTGGTTTAGAACAAATACATCAGTACAAAAATCAACCTTTAACAGCTTATCATAGAATGGTAAATGGTCGCATAGGAACAACTGTACTGCAAAATACCTATGAATTGCTTCTTAATGGTGATAAAAAGGTTTATGAGCAGTTTTGGGCTGAGGTGGTTACCAGTTTATCAAAACGAAATTTTACCGAAACGGAATGGCACTATGATTCAAAATTTGCGTTTAAAGATGAACCCTTTCAATTTAAAATAAGAACTACGCTAGAAAACCCTGAAGTTTTCAATGACGATAGTGCACAAATTCCATTACAACAAGATATTGAAATACCCAATAATTGGTACGGTACCACTTATCCAAAAAGGCTTGAGTGGCAACAGTTGCATTTTAAAAACGATTCCTTATCTACCTACGACTATTATGTTATGGATACCTTGCATTGGAAATCCCTCTCCGAATTCCTTACTTTAGAAGAAAATCAGCGATATTTTAATGGAGCTACTATAAGCCAAAAAGAAACAAAATCTTGGGTTCCTATTAATCAATTTTGGTTCTTTTTTATATTTATTTTAGGAATGGGTTATTTGTGGTTAGCATCTAAATTATTTTCAAAATAAATCAGCTAAAAGTTTTATAACTTTTAGCAATTAATTCTATTGGGTTTGAGCATAAATTTATGGAAGTGTTTTTAACGTAGAAAGAAATAATGAGCAGCAATTATAGGCAACTTAAAAAACATTATATTTAAGCAAATTTATACCAATGCACATACATAATTTCGAAAATCAGAATTCTATTTTAAATAAATTTATAGCGGAATTACGAGATGTTTCTATTCAGAAAGATAGCATGCGATTTCGTAAAAATATAGAACGAATAGGAGAGGTGTTGGGCTATGAATTAAGTAAAAGCTTATCGTATCAAAACCAAACGATTACTACACCGTTAGGTGATAAAATAATGGCTTTAGCTACTGATAAACTAGTAATTTGTTCTATTTTACGAGCAGGTCTTGCTTTTCACCACGGGTTTTTAAATTATTTTGATGGAGCCGAAAACGGATTCATTTCTGCCTATCGACATCATGAAAACGATGCGGATGAATTTGAAGTAATCGTGAATTATTTTGCAACGCCTAGTTTAGAAGATAAAATTCTGATTCTTGCCGACCCAATGCTGGCGACAGGCAGAACTTTAGAAAATGTTTTACAAGGTTTAGAAAAGTATGGAAAGCCTAAACAAATTCATATTGTCGCAGTTATTGGTTCTGAAGAAGGTATAGCACATACTAAAAAAGTTTTTCCTGAAAACACGCACTTATGGATTGCCGCTGTTGACCCATCCTTAAATGCTAGAGGTTATATTGTTCCTGGTTTGGGGGATGCAGGGGATTTATCCTACGGAGAAAAATTGTAATAATTAAGATATCAGCAATTTTAAAAATCAAAAACTTCATATTTCATAATTTTACCCTTATATTTTGATATGTAAGCAAAAAAACATACATTTGGTAAACCAGACTGGTTAACCAATTTTAGATAGTTTCAATATTTCGAAATGAAAAGAAGGGATTTTGTAAAACAAACAGCATTAGCAACAAGTTTAATTCCTTTTATGGGTTTCTCTAATAATAAGCTAATAACTAACGAAACCCAAGAACTATCGGTACATATATTCTCAAAACACCTTCAGTTTTTAGACTATAAATCGCTGGGAGAAATGGCTGCAGAAATGGGTTTTGCTGGGGTAGATTTAACCGTGAGGCCAAACGGACATGTTTTGCCTAAAAACGTTTCAAGCGATTTACCAAAAGCTGTTGAAGCTATTCGAAAAAGTGGTGCTAGTTGCGAAATGATCACCACCATCATTGAAAGTATTAAAAATCCTTTAGATCTTGCTGTTTTAGAAAGTGCTGCTGCGGCTAATATTTCTTATTATCGCTCTAATTGGCTTAAATATAAAGATGATGTATCAATGGAGGCTTCTTTACTTTTTTATCAAGATGAGATAAAACAATTAGGGGAATTCAACCAAAAAGTAGGTCTTGTGGGTTGTTATCAAAATCACGCTGGTACGTATATAGGTGCATCGTATTGGGAAATTCAAAAATTATTAACAACCGTAAATCCTGATTTTTTTGGTGTGCAATTTGACGTTCGACATGCAATGGTTGAAGGCGGTAATTCTTGGGTAAACGGACTCAAACTACTACACGAAAATATTAAAGTTATCGTGCTTAAAGACTATAAATGGGAAAAAGTGAATGGCAAATGGACTATCGTTAACACCCCTATTGGTGAAGGAATGGTTGATTTTGATGCGTATTTTAAACTATTGAAAAAGTACCAACTAAAACCTCCTGTTTCACTCCATTTAGAATACGATTTAGGGGGAGCAGAAAAGGGAAATACATCTATAAGCGTCGATAAAAAAGTGGTTTTTGATGCTATAAAAAAAGACCTAAAAGAAGTACAACGTTTATGGCGAAACGCTTAATAAACTTTAAAATTTTATAAATTTTACCATACAATTATGAATCAAAAATTCACCTTATTATTTTTTATCGTTTTCTTCCTTTTTGTTCAACAAAATCTATTTTCTCAAACAGTTAACGTAAATACTTCTGCGGAACTTAAAGCAGCCATAACAAACGTAAAAGCGGGTAGTGAAATTGTTATGAAAAATGGTGTTTGGAAAGATCTTCAAATAAAATTCTACGGAAAAGGTACAAAAGAAAATCCGATTACTTTAAGGGCAGAAACTGCGGGAAAAGTTAGTATCGAAGGGGTTTCAAATTTAAGCATAGGAGGATCTTACCTTGTTGTAAAAGATTTACATTTTAAAAACGGATATACGCCAAGTAGTAGTGTTATTCAATTTAAAATTAGTAATGATACTATTGCAAATTATAGTCGTATTACCAATTGCGTTATTGATGAATTTACACAACCAAACCGAGAAGTTTCTGATCATTGGGTAGAATTTTGGGGAAGACATAATCAATTAGATAACAGTACTATTGTCGGAAAATCTAACTTTGGCCCTACGGTTCGGGTATTTTTAAAAGGAAATGAACATATTTATAATTACCATCAAATTATAAACAATCATTTTGGACCAAGACCTAGAAAAGGAGGTCCTCACGGTGAAACCCTACAAATAGGTGATAGCGATACCTCTATGTCGCCATCTTATACAAATGTTTCTAATAATTATTTTGACAAATGCAATGGCGAAGTAGAAATTATATCTAACAAATCGAACTTTAACGAGTATAGAAATAATATCTTTTTTGAAAGCGAAGGTTCTTTAGTATTGCGACATGGTAACTATTGTATTATTGATGGCAATGTTTTTATTGGTAATGATAATTCAGACTTTATAGGCGGAATTCGCGTAATAAATACCGGACATTGGATAACCAACAACTATTTCTATAAAATAAAAGGTAACGAATTTAGAAGTGCTTTAGCGGTCATGAACGGGATTCCAAAATCGCCTTTAAATCGGTATAATCAAGTCACCGATGTTGTAGTGGCTTATAATTCTTTTATCGATTGTAAATCGCCTTTTCAGTTTGGAGTAGGTGCCAATGTAGATAAAAAAAACGTGTTGCCGGCTTCTGAAATTCGCTCTGCAAGACCAGAACGCATGCTTTTGGCAAATAATTTAGTGTATAATAGTATAGCTGATACCATTCCAGTGATAAACTACGATGATGTAAAAGGGGTAACTTTTAATAACAACATTCTTAATAGTGAAAATAAAAGTAATGTTACCGATAAAGGAATCATCACTAAAGATTTTGACGTAACAAAAGTTTCCGATTATCTTTTTGTACCTAGTAAAAATGAAGAAGATGTGTACCAAGGTTTCGATTTTGAAACTATAAAAACCGATCTTTTTGGAAGAAACAGACAAGAACAAAATAGTATAGGTGCTATTCGTTTTCCTGTAAAAGAGAATTCTGTACTGATTAAAAAAGAATTGTATGGAGCCAAATGGTTTTCTGAAACAGATGAAAATTATAAGGCTAAGACTATTCAAGTAAGTTCAGCAAAAGCGCTACAAACAGCACTAAAAAGCGCCAAATCTGGAGATATTTTGAGCTTGAAATCAGGTATTTATAAATTTAACGACCCGTTGGTCATCAACAAAGCGATAACGATTACGTCTTCAGACCAAAGTAAAAAGGCAGAATTGAGATTTACTTCAGAAAACCCGGGTTTTCAAATGCATCCAAAAGGCGAATTACATTTAGAAAATGTAGTCTTAAAAGGAGACGAGACGCAAGATGCGATTGTTACTTTGGTTGAAAACATGTCTAAAGGGTATAATCTATTTATAGAAAATACGGAAATATCGAATTTCAAAAGTGTGCTTATGGCTTATAAAGCATCTTTTGCAGATACAATTTCTATAGATAATTCTAGTATAAAGGATTGTTTATCAGGTATTCATTTAAACACAGAGGTGGATTCCAAAGGCGATTACAATGCTGAATTTGTGCATATTACTAATTCTACTTTTGATAATGTGCAGTCTACAGTTTTAAATTATTATCGTGGTGGGTATGATGAATCTACCATAGGAGGAAATTTAGTATTGAAAAATAATACATTCACTAATTCTGGTGGCGCTGACGAAAGTGGATTATTGATTCAGAATTTTGGAATAGTAAATGTTGATTTCTCCGATAATACCTTTAAAGATAATCCGGTAAAAGAAATTGCCATTTTATGGGGCGAAAAAGGTCAGAAACCTGTAAATAATACCATTATCAATTCGGGAGAAATTAAAATTCAACAAAATTTAGTTCAAAAATTAATGTATTAATTGGATTAATTTCCATCGAAAAAATCGCTATAAATGAAAAAAATAATAGGTGCAATTCTTATACTTTTATGGGGTACTGCTTGTAAAAATAATGCTAAAAATACGCTAAAGGAAACTACTCAAATTCAACCACTTTCGGAGGTAAAATATCCAAGTGATGTACTTCCGTTTATGGAGCAATGGACTATTTTATGTGGCGATGGCACCAAAAAGGAAAACCTAGTTGGTTTTGAACATAAAGATTTCTTTTTTGTTGAAAATGATGGCTTTACAGATTGGGTGGTTTATAAAACACCAAACTCGGGTATTACCTCCAGAACATCGAGCAATACTAGAACAGAAATGGGGCAAATAAAACATTGGAAACCAATGGAAGGTGGCAAATTAACGGGTACATTAAAAGTACAACATGTTTCTACATCAGGCGATGCTCGGGTTGCGGCATCTTATTCGGTAGTTATAGGACAAATTCATGGTACAGAAGGCCACGAAAATGAACCTCTAAAAATTTTTTATAAAAAATTTCCAGGACACACAAAAGGATCTGTTTTTTGGAACTATGAAATTAATACAGCAGGTGATGATAATTCAGGAAGATGGGATTATTCAACAGCTGTTTGGGGCTATGATATGTCGGTCGTTGGTTCAAATACAGATTTATATCCGAAAGAACCTGCAGATGGTATTGCCTTAGGGGAGGAATTTAGCTACGAAATAAACGTATTTAAAGGCATTATGTATTTAAGATTTGAAAGTGAAAATCATAAAACTAAAACCTTTACTAAAAGTTTAATAAAGTCTGAATTTACTAAAGAACTACCACAACAAATAAAAACTTTATATGCCTCCATAGGTCGCGATGGATTAGAGCGCGAGAATGCTTATGCTGGCGAATTACAGAATTTTAAACAAGGGGCTTACAACCAAACCAATGGAAAAAAACCAGAAGATAATTTAGTTTGGAGTACGGGTTCAGAAACTTATAATGGTGATATTTCAAAGCAATACGCAAATGGTTGTTATGCTGAGGTATGGTTTAGAGAAGCGACGGTAGGAGAAGCGACAGCACCAAATAACTAGAATGAACAAGACGATATTTATCTTAGGAGTTTCAGGCTGTGGCAAAAGTACCATAGGGAAACTACTTGCCGAAAATTTAAGCATTCCTTTTTTTGATGCCGACGATTATCATTCCAAAGAAAGCATTGCTAAAATGGAAAGAGGTAAGCCTTTAACTGATGAAGATCGTGCGGGTTGGTTAGCAACTTTAAACCAATTAGCTAAGGACCAGCTAAAACAAAATAGTTGCGTCATAGCTTGCTCTGCTTTAAAGGAAAGTTATAGGAACATACTACAAAATGGTATTGAAGATACTGCGAAATGGGTCTATTTGGCTGGAAATTTCAAAGAGATAAAAGCAAGAATAGAACAACGAGAAAATCATTATATGGCATCAGATTTACTGCAATCTCAGTTTGATACTCTTGAAGAACCTAAAAATGCTATAAAAATAAATATCCATTTAACACCGAAAGAAATTGTAGAACTCTTAAGGCCTAAATTAAATCAATTCTAAAAATATGCCTGAAAATAAAACTACGCTATGGAAAAAAATTATTGCTTTAATTTTAGGGTTTGGTCCTGGAATTTTTGCCATTGGCTATACTATTGGAACAGGTAGTGTAACCTCTATGATTGTTGCAGGGAGTACCTTTAATATGCAGTTATTGTGGGTGCTTTTATTGAGTTGTTTTTTCTCTGGTCTTTTAATGTTTGTTTATGGTAATTATGCCTTAATAACTGGTGAAACAGCACTTTTTGGTTTTAAAAAACATTTAAAATATGGTAAGGTTTTAGCAATCGTCATTATAGTTGGAGTTACGTTTGGGCAATGGAATTCACTTATGGGTATTTTAGGAATTTCTTCTAATATTATTTATGAAATATTAGCCGTAAATTTTGATGGGTTAAGTGGTTACAAGTATCAAACTGTTTTAATAACAGCCATTACAATCATTATTGTTTTTTACTTTTTAATGTTAGTAGGTAAATATACTTTCTTTGAAAAAATATTAGTCATTTTTGTAACATTAATGGGAATGTCGTTCGTACTATCATTACTTTTTGTGCAACCACTTTCTATAGATGTTGTTAAAGGATTAATCCCCACTATTCCTGATGTACCAGGAGGTAAAATGTTAGTTGCTGCATTTGTTGGCACTACAATGGCTTCTGCAACTTTTTTATCAAGACCCTTATTTGTAAAAGGAAAAGGTTGGACGATTAAAAATTTAGATCAGCAAAAGAAAGATTCCATTACAGCTGCAATTTTAATATTTATTATAAGTGGGGTAATTATGGCAGTAGCTGCCGGAGCATTGTATTATGATGGAAAAGTAGTAACTCAAGTTTTAGATATGGCAAATACCCTAGAGCCAGTGGCGGGTAAATGGGCGGTTACTATTTTCTTTTTTGGAGCCTTAAGTGCAGGTTTATCTTCTATTTTTCCTTGTTTATTAATAGCACCATTATTGTTGGCAGATTACCAATCGGGTGAATTGGATACTAATTCTCGTCAATTTAGAATAATAACGGGTATTGCTTGTTTAGTGGCTTTAATTGGGCCAGCATTTGATGCAAACCCCATTGAAATTCAAATTTTATCTCAAGTTTTTAACGTTTTTATTTTACCATTAGTAGTGTTGGGTATTATTATCATGGTGAACAACAAAAAAGTTATGAAAGATTATAAGACTAGTCTTGCTGTAAATATTGGGTTGTATGCAGCATTATTTTTCTCTTGTGTTGTTTCTTATGCAGGAGTTATGGCTATTATAGAAAAATATTTTTAAGGGTGAATTTTTTAACTTACAAATACCTAAAAAAAATTATATACATAAGATTAAATATGAAAAACATGAACAAACGAATTATGGCATCAATAGCAACATTTATAGTTCTTGCTTTGATCCTAATACTAAATAGCTGTAAAAATGAAGCTAAACAGGTAAGTAAAGAAGCTATTAAAGAAAAAATAGTTTTCGCAAGTGATGTTATTCCATTTTTTGATCATTGGAAATTGATTTTAGGTGATGGCAAAAATGCAGGTATTCCCATAAATTTTGAGCAAAAGGATTTCTTTTATACTACAAATGATGGTAACAACGATTGGGTCGTTTTTAAAACACCAAATGGTGGAGACACCCACGGAACTTCAAACAATACGCGAACCGAATTAGCACAAACAAAAAAATGGTATCCAAAAACGGCAAATGATAAGTTGACAGCTACCCTTAAGGTAATGAATGTGTCAGCTACTGGCGACGCTCGAGTAGCAGCTTCCTATTCTGTAGTGGTAGGTCAGATTCATAGTGCTGATGCACATGAAAATGAACCGCTTAAAATATTTTACAAGAAATTCCCTGGTCATACAAAAGGTTCGGTTTTTTGGCACTATGAAATAAATACCGCTGGTGATGATAATACTGGAAGATGGGATTTTTCAACCGCCGTTTGGGGCAATGACTTTTCTATAGTTGGTTCTGATGTTGGTACTTATCCAGAAGAAACAGAGGATGGTATTGAACTAGGTGAAGAATTTAGTTATGAAATTGAAGTTAAAGATGGCATCATGAACTTAAAATTTACAAGTGAAGGTCATGAAACCAAAACGTTTACAAAAAACTTAATCGAATCAGAATACACAACAACGGCAGATATACCTGAGCAAACACAGAAATTATTTGTACCCGTTGGTCAAGACGGCGTAGAACGTAAAAGTGCATACGCTGGGGAAGGATGTTTTTTCAAGCTTGGTGCTTACAATCAAACCAACGGAAAGTCTCCTGAAATAAATAAAAACTGGTGTTCTGGTGCTGAAACACATGGCGGTAATCTTCAAAAACAATATGCAGATGGTAACTATGCTGAAGTTTGGTTTAAAACTGGAAGTATTATGGTAAGTGAAGCAGCCGTATCGAATGAAGGCTATTTTACTAAAAATGATTAGAACAACTAAATAAAATAAAATGAATAATAAATTAATAGGAAAAAATGTTCTCATAACGGCAGGTGCTCAGGGTATTGGCGAATCAATTACTAGGCATTTTATTGATAATGGAGCCCATGTTGCCATCCACTATTTTTCTAGCGCTGAAACTGCAAACCAATTAAAAGAATATGCCACTAGCAAAGGCCAAAAAGCAATAGTTATAAAAGGTGATTTAACAAAAGAATCCGATGCGAATGCAATAGTGGAAAAAACAGTAGAAGCGCTCGGTGGTTTAGACATACTGATTAATAATGCGGGTTCGCTAGTTGCTCGTAAACTATTGGGCGAAATGGAAGCCGAGTTTTGGCATAAGGTTATGGACATCAATATTACATCAATGATGTTTGTGACAAAAGCCGCAGCTCCTCAGCTAGCAAAAAACAATAACAGTAGTATTGTTAATTTAGCATCACTAGCAGGCCGAAAGGGTGGCCATCCAGGGTCACTAGTTTATGCTACCAGTAAAGGTGCAATCTTAACTTTTACACGTGCGCTGTCTACAGAATTGGGGCCGCAAGGAACTCGAGTAAACGCCGTTGCTCCAGGTCTTATCTTAGGAACTTCATTTCACAATACACATACGACCAAAGAATCAGCGGATGCAACTACAGCCGGTATTCCAATACAACGAGCGGGTAATGCAGATGATGTGGCGAGAGCAGTTTTATTTCTTGCCTCCGAATATGATGGATTTATAACTGGAGCTACCTTAGACATCAATGGTGGAGTTTATAATATGTAATCTAGTTTAAAAAGGTAGAATTAAATTGGTATTATATGCTATTTTCCTTTTTCCACAGCGAAAACTCTGTATGGTATTTTTCATCAGTGAGTGGGTAAAGTCCTAGAATTGGCGTACCATTAGCGACCTTATTTATAACAAATTCTTCAAACAAAGTCATTTGTAAACATTCATCGGCAACTTCATCAGCAATATTAGAAGGTATAACCATAACACCATCATCATCACCTACTAGCATATCACCAGGAAAAACTGCAACATCTCCACAAGCAATAGGGTCATTTATCGCAATAGCTTGGTGTAAAGTTAAATTGGTAGGTGCAGAAGGCCTCTGGTGATACGATGGAAAATCTAAGGCAGCAATTTCGGCAGAATCACGAAAACCACCATCCGTAATAATTCCTGAAACGCCTCTAACTTTTAGGCGTGTGACTAAAATAGAACCCGCAGAAGCTGCTCTAGCATCTTTTCGGCTATCAATTACTAAAATTGCACCTTCCGGACATTCTTCAACAGCCACACGTTGTAAATGCTTCGGGTTTTTAAAAACTTCAATAGGGTTTAAATCTTCGCGAGCAGGAATGTATCGTAAGGTATATGCCTCGCCTACCATAATTGGTTTACCCAACTTAAGCGGTTTTACATCTTGAATAAATTGATTTTTTAATCCTCTTTTAAAAAGGCAAGTCGCAATAGTTGCAGTACTTACTTTTCTTAATTTAGCCTTTGTAGTTTCTGAATTATTTTGCATATTATTTTTTGAAGTTCACCAAATTTAGAGTACTTTTTTTAATTAAATTATAATTTTTATTTTTCTTTTAACTCGCAGCTCAAGCTTTTTGAAAAGAATGGCTTTCTCATTCAAGGATTCATTAAATGTTGTCTATTGCTATTTTACCTTTTTTAGAATCTTTTATTTGCTTAATATGGAAAAAAAAGCGGTAAAAAATGTTAAAAATTTGGAATTTCTTTAATTAATTGTATTTTTGGTAAACCAAACTGGTAAACCAATTATCTTTTTTTGATTTTAGGTTTAGCGTTTCGATTTTGAATTAGGCAGTAGTTTAAAAAATTATTTCATAATTAATATGATTTTAGCAAGACATAATAAATTTTCAATACAGTTAGTTGTATTCATCTGGTCATTACTTTTCAGTATATGCAGCACTGCCCAAGAGCATCCAAATTTAATATTAACCGCACAAGGAGTTAAAGATATAAGAGCACAATTGGGAACTATTCCAATTTTTGACAAAACGCTAAAAGCCGTTCAAGAAGAAATAGATGCAGAAATTACTTCTGGCCTAAAAATGCCTATTCCGAAAGATTATTCTGGAGGATACTCACACGATCAACATAAACGTAATATGATTCTAATGCAAAAGGCTGGTGTTTTATACCAGATTTTGGATGATGAAAAATATGCCCTATATGTAAAAGAACTTTTGATGCAATATGAAGCAATGTATAAAACATTACCCATACATCCAAAAACAAGATCGTATGCTAGAGGCAAATTATTCTGGCAGTGTTTAAATGACGCCAATTGGTTGGTATATGTAAGTCAGGCTTACGATTGTGTGTATAATTTTTTATCAGTAGAAGAACGTAATACCTTAGAAACTAATTTGTTTAGACCCTTTGCTGATTTTATATCGATTGGCAATCCGTTATTTTACCAAAGAGTCCACAATCATAGTACTTGGGGTAATGCAGCTGTAGGTATGATTGGTTTGGTAATGAATGATGAGGTATTAATTCAGCGTGCTTTATATGGTATTCCAGATTTAGAAATGGATAAAACGGCTAAAGATGATGATGGTGGCTATATAAATAAAGAGGGAAAAGCGGGCTTTTTAGCAAATATTGAAGAACCTTTTTCGCCAGATGGTTACTATAATGAAGGGCCATATTACCAGCGTTACGCCATGTATCCTTTCTTAATCTTTGCTGAAGGTTTGCAAAATGTGCGACCAGATTTGAAGATTTTTGAGTATAAGAACGGAGTACTTTTAAAGTCTATTAATGCCCTTTTAAATTTATCAGATGCAGACGGAGAGTTTTTTCCATTGAACGATGGTCAAAAAGGAATGTCTTATTTTAATAGTGCATTGGTAAGCGCGGTAAATATATCTTATTATTATGGGAATAAAGATCAAGGTCTTTTAAGTATCGCTCAAAAACAAAATGAAGTATTATTAGACGATTCTGGTTTAGCTGTTGCCTTAGGAATTAAAAATGGAGAAGTAAAACCATTTGTAAAAAAATCTATCAACTTATCCGATGGCCCAGACGGAACACAAGGCGGAGTCGGAATTTTAAGAAATGAAGATTTAGAATTAGTGTTTAAATATGCCGCTCAAGGTTCTAGTCATGGGCACTACGATAAATTATCATTTTCATATTATGAAAAAGGAGATGAAATTATTCAAGATTATGGTTTAGCCCGTTTTGTAAACATTGAGCAAAAAGGAGGCGGTAACTATTTAAAAGAAAATAAAACTTGGGCAAAACAAACCATTGCACATAATACGATAACACAAAATGAAACCTCTCATTTTAATGCGGAGTTTGATATTGGGAGTAAGTTTCATTCTGATTTACATTATTTTTCTTCAGAGAATAAAACTATTAAGGTGGTAAGTGCAATTGATATACATGCTTATCCTGGCACAGAAATGCTTCGTACCATGGCATTGATAAAAGATGAAGATTTTGAAAAGCCTTTTCTGTTAGATATAATGAAAGTGAATGCTAATAAGGCCAATCAATACGATTTTCCCTATTATTTTATGGGTCAACTATTAAAAACTAATTTTGAATATACTACACCTGAAACTTTAGTTTCAATTGGAGCTAAAAACGGGTATCAACATTTATATCTTGAAGGTAGTGCAATACCCTCTAGCGAAAATAGTAAATTGTCATGGTTAAACAAAGGTAAATTTTATACCTTGACCACGGTAACCAGTGATAAAGATGAATTGCTTTTTACAAGAATTGGAGCCAACGACCCAGAATTTAATTTAAGACGAGAAGCTGCTTTACTAGTAAGACGTAAAAATGTACAAAACACACTTTTTGTTTCAACCATAGAATCACACGGTAGTTATAGTCCTGTAGCAGAATCGGCAAAAAACTCGAATAGTACTATAGCAGCTTTAAAAATAGTTTTGGCTACTGAGGATTATACAGCAATTTTAATTACTGTAGTAAATGGAAATACTAAACTATTTATTACAGCCAATAAAAATGCATCAAAGGAGGCTAAACATGCCGTTAAAATAAACAATAAGAACTACGCTTGGGTGGGTGCTTATTTTTATAATTAAATTAATCATAACACAAAAAAATGAAAAGATTTAGTGAAAAGTACGTCATTACAAAAGAAATGGAATGGGAAAAGCTTGGCGGAGGCGTCTCAAGAAAGTTCTTAGGATATGATAACCAGATTATGATGGTAAAAGTAAAATTTGAGACAGGTGCATTAGGAGCTCCACATCAACATTTTCACACGCAAGCGACTTATTGCGTATCAGGTAAATTTGAATTTGAAATTAACGGAGAAAAGAAAATTATTGAAGCAGGAGATGGCGTCTATATTGAACCTAATTTACTACATAGTGCAATTTGTTTAGAAGAAGGTATGCTAATTGACACTTTTAGTCCTGTTAGAGAAGATTTTTTAAGTGGAGGGGCGGTATCTTATTTTGGGGATAAATCATAACGATTCATCTTTTTTGTTATTCGATAAATTAAAGGATTTTTATTTCATTATAAAATCATTTAATGTTTTGCTAACCACAATAAATGACCTTAAATATAGAAGTTATTATATCCCACGTTAGCGCTATAATTGATAATCTTAAGTAATAGTTTTGCTGTTCAATTGTCAATTTTGACTTTATATACCCTTAAAAATCATATTTATTTAATTTACACTAATAAAAATTATTAATAATTTTTTTTTAACAATTTAATAACATATATTTGGTTGTCCAGACTGGTAAACCAATTTGGATAACCAAAATAATAAGTAATAAAAAACTAATTTTTTCACTTAAAAAATAACAATTTTAATTAATTATCTTAAAATGAATTTTAAAGCAAAACTATTTTTAATTGCAATGTTGGTAGCCAACATTCAATTATTTGCCCAGGATTCCTATAGTATTTCAGGTACCATAGTCGATGAAAACAATCTTCCAATTCCAGGTGTAAACGTACTGGTTTTAAAAACTACAAATGGAACACAAACAGATTTTGACGGCAAATATACCCTGAAGGTAGCTAACAACGATGTATTGCAGTTTTCCTATATTGGTTTTATTACCAAAACTGTTATTATAAGTGGACAAAGTAAAATTGATATTGTTTTAACACCTGATGTTGCTCAACTAGATGAAGTCGTTGTGATTGGTTACGGTGATCAAAAACAAAAAAATCTTACCAATGCGGTATCTAAAGTTGGAAGTGATGTTATAGAAAAGTCAATTACACCAAGAATTGATGATGCACTTAGAGGGCGAATCGCAGGTGTAAATATTACTACAGCAAATACAGAGGTTGGTGGTGATACCCGTATAACAATTCGTGGAACAGGTTCAATAAGTGGTACATCCGCGCCATTAATAGTTGTGGATGGTGTTCCTCTTGGTACAGATGCAGATTTGCTAAGTAGTATAGATCCAAACAATATAGAGTCAATAGAAGTACTAAAAGATGCTTCTTCAACTGCTATTTATGGTTCAAGAGGTGCAAATGGGGTAATTATTGTAAGTCTAAAATCAGGTGTAGCTGGTGACACTAAGTTTAGTTATAATACTTATACCGGATACAGATTTGCTAAAAAAAATGATAATTTTAATCCATCTATTAGTGAAGAAGAGGATAGAATAGATAATATATTTAGAAATATTGATTTATCTGGAGCTACTGCAGCACAAATAACAGACTTCAACAGTGATTATTTAACAGCTAAATCCGAATTAACAGCTGCAAAATTTATCGCATCTGCAAATGGTGGAGAGACTGACTGGCAAGACGAAGTTTTTAACGGTGGTTATGTATCAAACCATTCATTCTCAGCACGAGGAGGTACAGAATTAACTAGTTTTGATGCTTCTTTATCTTATGTAAAAGATGAAGGTATTTTCCTTAATGACCAGTTCGAACGTTACAATGCAAGAATTAAGGTTGATTCTAGAACAAAAAATAAAAAAATAAAATACGGAGCAACCGCTAACGTAAGGTTTGTAGACCAAGATAGATTACCAGTTTCTTTTATAGATCCTATCCGTCAATCTCCTTGGTTACCATCATATTTGAGCGAAGAAACATTAGCATACGTAAATCCGTTCCCTAATGCAGATGCAAATGGGCTAAATGCTGATGATACTGTTATAAACGGTACAAACATTGATGTAAGAAGTTTAGCGCCTGGCAGTATCGCTTTAGAAGGTGCGTTCAATGGTTATTTTCAAGCAGATGGTAATGGTGGTATTATAGTAGATGCAAATGGTGTGCCTGTTGCTCATCCAACCTATCAAGGATTAAATATAAGTTCAACACTTAATAATGGACCAAGATCTTTTCTAGATTTAAGATCACAAACTAAAAGACAATTCACAGGTTTTGGTTCTTCATATATAGAATTTGATTTGGCTAAAGGTTTAAAATTTAGACAATCATTATCAGGGAATTATACAACCACTCGAAACAGTCTATTTATAAGTGCTTTTTCAGATGAAGATCAGATAATTGAATCTAGAAGAGCAGAAAACTTTACGACTAGAGAACAATTAAATATTGAGTCTTTACTAACTTACAAGAACAGTTTTGGTAAGCATAGTTTAAATTCCTTGGCAGGTTTTACTTTTGATAATTTTAATTATTCTTTAATTAGTTTAGATGTACAAGGAGTTTTTGCAGATGATTTTACTTCAAATATATCTTTAGCAGATGCATCTAATTCTCCAGAAGCATTTACGTTTCTAGGACAAGAAAAAATTGTATCATATTTTGGCAGAATTATCTATGACTATGACGATAAATATTTATTTACATTTTCTGCTAGAACAGATGGTAGCTCACGATTTGGTGTAGAAAATAGATTTGGTTTCTTTCCTACAGCTTCCGCAGGTTGGAATATTTCTGAAGAGAATTTTTTACTAGAAAGTGATATTATATCTAACTTAAAAATTAGAGCAAGTTATGGTATCTCTGGTAGTAATGATATTGATAGTAATGTTTTTAATTCTTTATATAGATCTCAAGCATTAGCAAGTACAGTAACTTATGCTGGAAATATAGGAAGAAAAGTTACTAATCTAGGAGATCCTTCTTTAGGTTGGGAGCAATTAGTTGAAAGTAACTTTGGAATAGACTTTGGTTTCTTTAACAATAAATTTAGTGGTTCTGTAGATTATTACAACCGAACAAGTGAAGACTTAATTTTAGATTTACAAGTACCTTCTGTAGTTGGTTCTAACAATCAATTGCAAAACATAGGTCAGGTTAAAAACTCTGGAATTGAATTTCAATTAAATTCAAGATTAATAAGTAGGCCAAAAGTATCCTGGACAGTTTCAGGACAATTGTCAGCCAATAGAAATGAAGTATTAGATTTAGGCGGAGCACAAACTATAGTTACATCACTTTCAGATGCGAACAGACCAGCACAATGGATCACAGAAGTTGGAGGGCCAATATCTGCTTTTTATGGTTATGTTCAAGATACAAGCAAAGAAATACCAGCTTATGAGTTTACAGCTGCTGGCAATGGAATTTTTGATAGATATGATTTGGAATCTCAGTTTGTATTTGTTGTGGACATTAATGGTGATGGTATTATTGATGAAGACGACAGAACAGTATTGGGTAGTCCATATCCTGACTTTGAATGGGGTTTAGCAAGTAATTTTGATTACCATAATGTCGATTTTAGTTTTGCTTTAAATGGTTCTCATGGAGCAGAACGTAGAGTAGGTGATATAGGAACAATTAGAAATTCTGATTTTTCACCAGGTTTAATTAATGGTGGTTTTACAGATTCAAATCTAACAGCTGCCAGAAATTTAACATCAGCTCACGTGCAAGATGCATCGTTTGTTGCTTTAAGAAATATTAATTTGGGGTACACTTTTCCTAGACCTGTAGTAGATAAATTAGGGATAAATAGACTTAGAATTTATTTTACAGGAGAGCATTTATTATACTTTTTTGCAGAGGGTTATGAAGGCTTTAACCCAGAGGCCGCTGGAACTTCTAGTAATGGTGCTAATACTCCAATTACTTTTGGTTACCAAAGAGGTGATGGTCCCATATCAAGAACAATGTCAATTGGTTTAAATCTAGATTTTTAAAAAATAAATACAATGAAAAAATATATAGTTTTAATGGGGATTATAACAATAAGTTTTTACTCTTGTTCAGAAGATACACTCGAGCTAAATAGTCCAAATGACGTAACTGTAGATAATTTATTAACAACCACAACAGGTTTTGAGCAACTTTTAAATGGTGCTTACGATGCATACCAAAAGATCCCAACAAATGAATATTTGTTAACTGAGATTAGGTCAGACAATGCAACTGTTGGCGCACAATTTGGCAGTCTTGTAACTTATGATAATTTTAACATTATAGATAACGATGTAGAAGTTTTTAATTATTGGTCAAATAATTACAAGGTAGTTTATCAAACTAATTTAGTTTTAGATAACCAAGAGGTTTTTTTGGCTTTACCAGGGGCGGATCGAACTGTTTTGGGGGAAGCTTACTTCTTAAGAGCTTTGGCTCATTTTAATTTGGTTAGAATTTTTAGAGATGTACCCTACATAGACCAAGTAATAACTGTTGATAATTTTGAAAATTTTCCACAGTTAAACGAAGCGGAAACCTATGCTAAGATTAATGCAGATTTTGAAACCGCAATAAGTTTATTAGAAGGTGCAGAAATTTCTAATTCTAGAGCTAATCAAGGAACCGCAATAATTTTTTTAGCAAAATCTATTTTAAGCCAACCAAATCCAGATTATGTTAGAGTACAATCATTACTGTTACCTTTAATAGAAGATTCAAATAAATTTGGATTTAGATTAACGGATAGTTATGATGATATTTTTGCTAGAGGCGATAATGGCGATGAAAATAATGAAGAAATTATTTTTAAAGTTGTTTATACACAGTCAAGCGGAAATCCTGTAACAAGCGATAGTGAAACAGGTGATCAGGTGCAATCAGAAGGCGAACGATGGAGTTTTGATATGACCGAGAATGGTCAGTCTAATGGTGCTAATTTGGCTACTGCAAATTTAGAAACCTTAATGACTTCTTCACTACAACCTGTCAGATTTTCAACGACTATTGTAGAAAGTACATTTCTAGAAAATCGGACATTTAATAATAAATGGATACCTGATAATGGGGAAGGTTCTGGTAATGATTGGATAGTATTAAGGTATGCAGATGTATTATTACTGTATTGTGAGGCGGTAATAGGAGATACTCAAAGTACTTCTAATGAAAATGCAATTATCGCTTACAATAAAGTTAGAGCAAGAGCAGGATTAGATGTTTTGAATCCTGGAACAGATTCTTTGTCTCGTGACGCTTTACTTGCAGAGAGAAGAATGGAATTTGTATTTGAAAACCAAAGATTTTATGATTTAGTAAGGTTTGGAGTGGCTATTGATGTTCTTCAAGCACATTCAAATGAAGTAGGTTTATTTTTTAGTCCGAGTGATATTTATTTAAACACTCCTCAGCGAGAAGTAGATAATTCTAACGGTTTTTATAATTAGTTAATTTAAAATAATAGTCAAAATGAAATACATGAAAAATAAAATAAAACTGTCATTTGTGCTTTTTTTAGGTATATTTCTAGGGGCTTGTGTTCAGGAAAACTTAGATCCAGATAACTATCCAGGTGTTGGTGGTATTGAAGATTTAACCCCACCACGAGCATTATTTACATTCCAACAGAGCATAACAGATTTCACTGTTTTTCAATTAATAAATGAATCTGTAAGTGCTACAGGGCAAATATGGTCTATACCTCCTGACGCTGTTTTGGTAGGTGAATCTGCATTGTTAACTGATCAAAATATAGTAGTTAAGTTTTCAGGAGAAGGAGAGTTTTCTGTAGGATTAATTGCCACTGATAATCGACCAACTTCTTCAGAAGAATTGGTTAAAGTTATTGATGTACGTGAGCCTTTAGAACCAATTATTCCAACACCAGTTATACTAAGTGCAGGTTTCGAGGATGAAAATGGAGAAGATGGTAGAAATTTTTGGGGTAGAAATAGTTCAGCAAATACGAATAATAAAAGAATTTCTGGTTTAAATGTTTTTGGTAGAAGTACAGGCAGTAGAGCTCGAACAGAAACATACTCTGCAAAATTTGAAGATGGTGGAAGTCTAAGACAAGCCTATCAAGAAATAGCAGTAACTCCAAATGTAAACTATAGACTTAGTGCTTGGATTTTGATAGGCGATAACACCACAGGTTTACCCTTAACTGTAGGTGATGAATTTAGATTAGCGGTATTAAATCAAACTTTTGACACCTATAATTTAGCAACTTTTGAATCTGCCATACTAGCATCAGCTACTGCTGATCCGGGCGACGAATATGCTAGAGTTTCAGTGGTCTTTAATTCTGGAAACTTAGAGACAGTAGCTATTTATATGGATTCAAAAGGTGTAGTTGAAGTTCAAGTAGACGACATTTCAATAGAAGTATTATAAATTATTTAAATGTATTTTAATATGAAAAAAATAAAATTTAAAAATCAGACTTTAAGTGCATTAAGCGTCATTTTTTTTAGTGTGCTAATCTCTTGTGAAGAAAGTAGATTTAACGATTTTAATGAAAATTATGTTGCATCTTTAACAGTTCCTGTAGCTAGTTTTGATTACGTAATTAATGCTAAAACGGTGATATTTACTAATAACTCAATAAATGCAGATCAGTACAGCTGGAACTTTGATAATAGTGCCGCTATAGAATCTACTGAGGTTAGTCCAACTTACGATTTTAGTAATAGTGTAGAATCTACTCCCATTACTTTAAGTGCTAGAAATAGTGGGTCCAACCTTACTAACCGAGCTACAATAGAAATAGTTTTTCTAAAGTCAGACTTTATCGTAACAGGCTTAAACGAAAGAACAGTTAGTTTTGAAAATTCTTCTTTATCAGCCGTAAGTTATCTTTGGGATTTTGGTGATAATGTTGGTACTTCAACTGATGAAAATCCAAGTTACGAGTATCCAAATTTTGGAACCTACACAGTTACATTAACTGTTACAGATAGATTTGGTAATGAAGAAACTACGACAAATTCTGAAGTAGTCGTTGCACAACCTGGTGCAGGTACTTTTGAAGCTCAAATAATTGCTGGAGATTTTGATAGTGCAATATGGGGGAATATACAGAATCCATGGGCAATTAATCCAGACAATAGCAGTGATTTTGATTTTTGGGATAATGCTGCTTTAGAAGCTGTGGTTCAATCATTAGATGGTGGTTCAGATAAAGGCTCATCGTCAGGAACTTCAAATTTAACAGACGGTTCTTTAAAGTTTGATAGAGCTAGTAAAAGAGCTTATCAACCTATAAAAATAGAAAGAGATGTAGATTATACCATTAGTGCTTTTATTAAAAACAAGAGCGCTAATTCAGGTGATTTAGTAGGTACAATTTATATTTTACCCTATATTCCAGAAGATGAAACTATTATTTTGACCAATAACCTTGTAGCGCAACAAATTTTTGCATCAGAAACAGGGGCATGGGACCAAGCTATATTTGAATTTACAACAACATCTGTTTTCTCTTTCGATCAAGATGCTGTAGATAATCAAGAAGATGATATTTTGACAAGTGTAAATGAGGAGTGGGTAATATTTTATTTTGTTCCTGAGTTAAACACAGCAGAAGAAATTAATTTAGACGATGTGTCGATTAAAACAAAAGGATTTGATTAATCAACTTCATTGGATATAAAGTTAAATACCTACAAAATTTATTAGTTGGATACTGATTTTCATTATCCAACTAATGATAAAAACTTAAAAAAAGATGAAGTATTTTATAAAAATAAGTTTACCTAGTTTTATGGCTTTTTTAGTAACCATAAACATAGCCCATTGTCAATCAAAACAAGAAGCAAGCTTAGAAAAGGATATAAAATCAACATCTAAAAAGAAGAAGAAAAATAAGAAAGTAAAACTTCCAACTATAGATTTAAGTCACTGGAAAGTTACTTTACCAGTTACTAATAACAATGGTAAGCCTTATGAAATAGATCCGCCACAAATTTTAAATTTTGCCACTAATGAAATAGCTAAACCATACATGTATATAGATTCAACTCGTGGTGCTATTGTGTTCCATGCTATGCCAACAGCATCTAAAACAGCAAACACAAAGTACACTAGATCTGAACTTAGAGAGCAAATGGAACCAGGCAACAACAATAAAAACTGGACTTTTGCAGATGGTGCTTACCTGAAAGGCCAATTGGCTATGGATGAATCTACCAGAGATTCTGATGGTAAATATCATAGAACTATTATCATGCAAATCCATGGGCGATTAACTAATGAACAGAGAGATTTAATAGGACAAAAAGATAATAATGCACCTCCAATATTAAAAATATATTGGGATAATGGTAAGGTTCGTGTTAAAACTAAAGTTCTTAAGAATTTAAATGCAACTGATGAAGAAATACTTCATGAAGATGCTTGGGATGATGATGAAGGTTATAATTTTCCTACCGAAGTTGGTTTCAGAAAATTTACACTAGAAGTGGAGGTTTCTGAAGGTAAAATGGTAATTACATTAAATGGGAATGAGTTTAAAGTTTATGAAGATATTCATATGCGCCGATGGGGTGTTTTTGAAAATTATTTTAAAGCAGGTAACTATTTTCAATCTCGTGATCAGGGTTCCTTCTCAAAAGTCCGCTTTTATGAATTAGAAGTTTCTCATTAAAACAAGTGGTGACACGAGAGTATCATACTCTTTTAATTTTTCATTCGTAACCAGTTTTAATCAATAGAATTCTCGATGTTCTGAGTCGAGTGTAGCTCCTCACATATTGTATTTTTACAAATATATTATATTTACAAAGATATGAGCGGAGTTGTTTCTGATACCCCGATGGCTATACTTTCAAATAATTAATTATGATGTAATACATCATAAATGCGCTAATAAATAATAGTTATGTTATCCAAGTTAGCGCCTTAATTGATGATCTTAAGCAACAGTTGTGCTATTTAATTATCAATATACACTTTAAATACCCTCAAAAATCACATTTATTTAATTTAATCCGCTAAAAATTGCTAATAAATTTTTAATTAACAATTTAATAACATATATTTGGTTGTCCAGACTGGTAAACCAATTTGGATAACCAAAAATCTCAACTTAAAAACTTATTTATGAACCAAACAACTTCAAATGAAAAATAGTTAAAACAAAAAAAAGGACAGGGGCAAACCTATCCTTTTAAAATTAAATCTACTTCTTGACTAACGGAAGTAATCTTAAAAATTACATAAAACTTTTACGCCTATATAATTACTATAAAAATACAAAATTTCATTTTGTTTCTATAGTGTTATTTGGCGAGAACAGTAGAAAAAAGGTACACTATTGTACATTTAATTAGCTTAATAGTACTAACGTAACAAAAATTAAAAATGAATTTCAAAACAAAATTTTTACTAAGCGTAATGGTATTGCTAAATTTAGCGGTACATGCTCAAGATAAATACACTATCTCGGGTACAATTACAGATGCATCACAAATGCCTATTCCGGGGGTTAATGTTCTTGTGTTAAAAACAACAACCGGTACATCAACAGATTTTGATGGAAATTATTCTATCGCTGTTCAAAGTGGAGATGTTCTTCAATTTTCTTATATTGGATACACTACACAAACAATTGCTATAACAAACCAAAAACAATTAAACGTAAGTTTAGTTGAAGATGCAGCAAAACTTGACGAGGTTGTTGTGGTTGGTTATGGTACACAAAAAAGATCAAATATAACTGGTGCAGTGGCTAAAGTTGGAGGTGCTGAAGTTGCGGCAATACAAGCAGCACGGGTAGATGATGCATTGGCTGGTAAGTTACCTGGTGTTTTGATTCAAAATCAAAGTGGTGAACCAGGAGCGGATCCAAAAATCCAAATTAGGGCAGCTTCTTCTTTATCAGGTGATTCTTCGCCGCTTATTGTGGTAGATGGATATCCTATTTCTGGAAGTTTAGCAACTGTAAACCCAAACGATATTCAAAGTATTGAGGTGCTTAAAGATGCTGCTTCAGCTGCAATTTATGGTTCTAGGGGAGCTAATGGAGTTATTTTAGTAACTACAAAACAAGGTAAATCAGGAAAAGTTGCTGTTAGTTACAATACCTACTTAAGTACGTCAAGAAAGTATAGAGGCGATATAGAAATGTTGAAAACAGCTTCTGAATGGGCTAGAGATTTGCAAACCGATGCTTATGACCTTTCAGAAATTGATCCTAGATTGTTAGAGTATAGATTAAATGCTTATGAAAATGCTCCTGACGTTGTGAACATGGAAGACTATATTTTTCAAAATGGTTCTACCGTCAATCATGATGTAAATATAAGTGGAGGTAATGAAGACATCAGAGTTTTTGCTTCCCTTGGTTACTTAAGTACTGAGGGTATTGCGCAAAAACAAAGTTTTGACAGGTATAATGCACGTTTAAATATTGATGCTAACTTAGGAGAGAAATTTAAAGCAGGTATAACCTTTAACGGATTTTATGGTAAGCAAACCCAATTGCCACATGATTTAAGAGATCTTTTAAGAGCGTATAGCATAAGTCCTATAACTCATACACAAGCGTCAATTGATTTTGTGCAACAATTAGATCAGCAAAGACAAGCTTTGTTTGATTCTGGGTTTAGATCAAATAACTTTGGTAGAAGTTTCGACCAAGACTACAGAGGTATTGGGTTAGATCCAAGAAGTATTTACGATTTACGGCCTGGTGATGTTGTGCATGACTGGCAATATGGTAGAAATCAAAATGGTATTGGGGGAACTGGTGATGCAGGTGTAGCTTCAAAATTGAACGATGCAGATCAATATACTAAAACATATTTTGGTAATATAAACTCTTATTTACAGTACGATATTACAGAAGGATTGAATATTAAGACTGTATTAGGTGCAGATCTTAGAGATGTTGAGGAGTATTATTACCAAGGTATTCTTGCTGATGGACAACAACGTTCTAATCAGACAGATTTAGATATATCAAATGTAAAAACGTCATCTGTTTTAAGTGAAACTACTGTAAATTATGCTAAAGTATTTGCTGAAAAACATGATATATCTGCTGTAGCTGGTTTTGAATTTCAAAATACTTATATTAAAGGGATTAGGTCAAATGCGACAAATGTGCCGTTTGGTCTTCCTTTAAACTACGAGTTGTTCAATGCAGCCGATGTAGTAACACAGGAGATTGACGAGACTAGAACTAGAAGAAGTATTTTTGGTCGGGTTAATTATGCTTTTGATAGTCGATATTTAATTTCTGCATCAATCAGAAGAGATGGCGATTCGCGTTTTGGTGCAAATAAAAAGTTTCAGACGTTCCCAGCTTTATCAGTTGGTTGGAATATTCATAACGAATCTTTTCTTGAAAATAATGAAACCTTGAGTCAGTTGAAGCTTAGATTTAGTACAGGATCACTAGGAACCACATCATTCTTAGGTTCTTACGATGCTTTAAGTATATTGAATTCAGGTCAGACTGCTTTTGGAGCAGGATTCTTTATCCCTGACAATGTTGCCAACCAAGATTTGACTTGGCAAACAAACACAGAGACTAATTACGGTCTAGATTTAGGGATTCTTAGAAACCGATTTACCTTCGGTGTTGATTATTACAATTCGGATATCACAGATATGTTAATAAACCAAAGTGTATCTGAGGTGCTTGGTACTTCTTCTATCGTTCTTAACAGGGGTAACATTACCAGTTCTGGTTTAGAATTGTCATTAAATGCAAATATCATTAATAGCTCTGATTTTAATTGGAGTGTAAATGCAAACTTATCAACCGTAAATCAAGAAATTACAAGTTTAGGTTCTTTAGATGAATTACCACGACAAGTATATGGTGGCCCTGCAGGTAGAGGACCAGAATTTAGAAATTACGTTGGTGGAGAGCTCGGTGAAATGTGGGGTTATGCCGTTACAGGAGAGGTTGAAACTATACATATAGCAGATCCATCTAGAAATATTGGTTTTGGCAGTTCAGAATGGTATGTTGTAGATCAGAATGGAGACGATCAAATTACTTACGAAGATGATTATGTGAAGCTTGGATCGGCTGTTCCAGATTTTTATTGGGGACTTTCAACTAACTTAAATTATAAGAGTTTTGATTTGGGACTTCAGTTTCAAGGTTCGCAAGGGGCAGAGGTTTATAATATTGACCCTATTTATTGGAAATCACAATTTGGGGGAAGATTACGATCTAGCTTCGATGCCAATAATGACGGTAGAGCCGATGCAACTGGCCAATTTTATGAAGAGACTAGAAATGCACACGGTGCAGGAATTCAAGATGCCTCCTATTTAGCTTTAAGAAACCTAACGCTAGGGTATACTTTAGATTCAGATATTACAACTAAAGCAGGTATCAATTCTTTACGTGTATACGTAGCTGCAACTAATTTGTTATATATTTTTGGAGATAATTACACCTCTTTCAACCCAGAAGGTGTAGAGACGACTAACACTGGTTATGCTGGTCCAACAACTTATGGCTACCAAGAAGGTGCAAGTCCAGTTGTAAGAAGTTTTACACTTGGATTAAATGTTAATTTTTAATAAGGGAAAAATGAAAAATATGAAATTTATATATACGTTAATGGTATCGATGCTAATCTTTACAGCATGTGATACTGATTTAGATCAATTTCCACCTAAGAATATTGAAACAAATGCCTTAAATGATTTTACAGGAGTACTGAATGCTGCGTATCATTATCAGACAGGTACTAGTACCCCATTAGCTATTATGGGTGATTTTAGGGCAGACAATATGATCATGGAAGAAGAGCCTTTTCCAGCATTTGACAGGTTTAATTCAGATCTGGCTGGTGGTGATTTGTTAGAGCAGTTTTTTCGTCCTTATTATAGCAATTTATATAAGGCTATTTTAAGTGCAAATATCGTAATTGAGAAATCTACAGATGCTACACAGATAGGAGAAGCCCAGTTTTTAAGAGCCTTATCATACTTTAAATTGGTAATGGTATTTGGGGATGTTCCTGTTAATTTAGCAGCAACACCTAGTACAACAGACACATCAATTTTAACGAGACAGTCCTCTGCCGATATATACAATAATGTAATAATTCCAGATTTAAGAGCGGCAATTGCAGCTTTAAACAATTCTGGCCTAGCAACTGGAAGAGCATCGAATATCGCTGCTCGTGCATTTCTTGGAAAGGTTTATATGCATTTGGGTGATTTTACAAATGCTGCAACAGAATTGGCACTGGTAGTAAATGGTGCTGCCGCTGCGGGAATAAGCCTAGAGGCAAATTTTGAAAATGTGGTTAATGATACTAGTTCCGAAATTATATTTGCAACTATACGTTCTACTTCGGTGCCAGACGAATATGGTTTTACCGAATTTCCAGGTTGGTTTGCAGGGGCAGATACAAAATCGCCAACACCATTAGATCCAAGTTTGACTGCTGCTTTTGATGCTGCTTTTAGTGCAGGTGGAGGAACTGGTGTTGATATTAGAAAATCAGGAACTATCGATATAGTCAATTTGACGGGTAGCTTCAAGTTTCCTGGAGAGCTAGAGCAAGATTGGATTGAGATGAGATTATCAGATGTAATCTTAATGTACGCTGAGGCTTTAAATGAAAATAGTTCTCCTGCGGCAACTACCTTAGCACTTTTAAACCCAATTCGTACAAGAGCAGGTTTAAATAGTTTGGTTGGAACAGCAACAACGCAAGCAGAAGTAAGGCAAGCTATAGCTGATGAAAGAAGATTAGAGCTGGCTTTAGAAGGTCATAGATGGTTCGATTTAGTAAGGACAGGTACTGTGGATACTGAATTAGGCGAAACGGTTAATAGTAATTATTATATATTTCCAATTCCAAATTCAGAAATTCTTGCAAGCGGTGGAGTAATAACTCAAAATCCTGGATATTAATTAACATTTAAACCATTACCTTTTAATTGAGTTTTAATTAATTTAGTTCATAAAGGTGATGGTTTTATTTTTAGATTTATGATTTAAGAGAATAGTAAAACATTGATTACTTTAAAACAGGTAATAATTTTCAAAGTAGAAGATAAATGCTATTTCGCAAAAGTAAAATATTATGAATTAGATGTTACACATTAGGTTGCTTTGGTGACAATTTAAAATATAGAGGTTTTGAGTTAGTTGATTTTTAAATTCTACTAGTTTGATTTTCAAATTAGTAGAATTATTTTGGAATAAATTTTTGTTAAACAATTTTTTTAAGTATAAATTTTTTAATCAAAAATTTATACTTAATTTTAACAAACCAATCTGGTTAACCAATTTAAGAAAATTAAGTTTAGCATATGAAATTAGAAATCCCTACTAAAAGAGAAAATGTAGAAATTCAAAATGAAATTATTTCTAACATAAAAGAACTGATTAGTTATAAGAATTTAGAACCCGGCGATAAATTACCTTCAGAACGTAAGCTTTCTGAAAAATTTGGGGTGAGTAGGAGTAACATACGCGAAGCGATTCAAAAATTAGAATTTTACGGAATCTTAATTTCTAAACCACAAAGCGGGACTTTTATTGCAGATATCGGTGCTATTGCAATGGAAGGTATGTTAGGGGATATTTTAAGATTGGAAAATCCAGATTTTAAATCCTTGGTAGAAACCAGAATTTTATTGGAGTTAAAAACGGTGAAACTTGCGGCCTTAAGAAGAACTGAAGAAGATTTAGTTCAAATTAAAACAGCATTAGATGCTTACGCTGAAAAAGTAAATAATAAAGAAGATGCTGTTCAAGAAGATTTATTATTTCATTTAGCGATTGCTAGAGCAAGTGGTAATAGTACTATGAATACGTTCATGTTAATCATAACGCCAGAGATTATTACAAATTTTGAGAAATATCATGTTTGTGATACCAGTCAATCTTTTATTGGTATTCAGGAACATACTGAAATATATCAAGCTATTGTAGATCAAAACCCTCAATTAGCTAGAGAAAAAATGAAAGTGCATTTTAGAATTTTATACCAATATTGTTATCACACAAAAGAAGTTGGTAACGAAAATTAAAAATAACTCGAATATTATTTAAACATAACATTCCTAATAAAATTTCTAATATTATTAGTTTGTAATCTATATATCATTCACAACTAAAAAACAGTTCAAACTAACTATTTTCTAGTTATTTTATGTTTTTAATCAAAGAATAAAGTATGAAAATAAAAGGTTTAAGATGGTGGGTAGTAGGTTTAATAGCCTTAGCTGCAGTGATAAACTATATAGATAGACAGGCTTTTTCTGTACTATGGGAAACTAAAGGTGGTATTGCAGACGAATTATATCCTGAGCTAGACGCTAATGCGAGGAAAAAGATTTACGGTCAAATAGGTACTTATTTTATTATTGCCTATGCCGTTGGTCAAGCTTTATTTGGTAGAATTTTTGATAAATTAGGAACACGAATTGGTTTTGCTTTATCTATTGGTTTCTGGTCTTTAGCAACTGGATTACATGCTTTAGTGAAAGGTTTTACAGGTTTTACCATTGTTAGAGTACTTTTAGGATTGTCAGAAGCAGGTAATTGGCCAGGAGCAGCAAAAGGTAATGCAGAATGGTTTCCAACGAACGAACGAGCTATAGCACAAGGTATTTTTAATTTTGGTGCTTCTTTTGGCGCATTAATTTCGATACCTCTGATAGGATTGATGGCACAAAAATTACATTGGCATGCAGTATTTATGGTTATTGCTATTTTAGGTTTTTTATGGTTAATTCCATGGTTGATCGTTGTTAAATTTAGCCCCGATAAGCATCCTTGGTTAACCGATAAAGAAAAAGATTTAATTCTTAGTGGTCAAAAAAATGAGGTAAAATCTGTTGATGAGGAAGCCCCTCAAAAAAGTTTAGGCTACGGGAAATTATTAGGTTTCAAACAAAGTTGGGGAGTTATTATTGCATCTGCCGCAATAGACCCTATATGGTGGATTTTTGTAGTTTGGATACCTAATTACCTTGTTAATGTTTTTGATATGGGTATTGAAGGTATTACAAAACTAGGCTGGGTTCCATATCTAGGTGCAATGATTGGGGCTTGGTTTGGAGGTTTACTGGCAAAAGCATTTTTCAACAAAGGTTGGAGCGTAAATAAAGTTAGAAAAACAACTATTGCAATAGGCTGTGCTATCATGCTTCCAGCACTACTATCATTAAGTAGTCCTGGTAGTCCCTTAATGGCTGTAATTATTATGGCATTTGTTTTATTTGGATTTCAAACCGCTATAGGTAATATTCAAACTTTACCAAGTGATTTATATAATGGTAAATCCGTTGGAACCTTGTCTGGATTAGCTGGAATGTCAGCAAAATTTGCCGCAGCTGCTTTAACTTGGTTTATAGGGACTAAATTGCCAGCAGATAAATACTCTTTAGTATTTCTTATTGGAGCAGGATTAGTAGCAATTGTAGTATTAGCAGTTTGGGTGCTTATCCCAAAAATTGAACCAATTAATGCAAAATAGAAAAATAATAATAGATCATAATAAATAATAATTAGTAAACATGAGTACAAATAAAGGAAAAGTAGCAGTAATTACAGGAGCAACAGGTGGTATTGGTTTTGAAGTAGCAAAAAGATTAGGTAAAGATGGCTACTCAGTTGTTTTAAATGGTATCGATAATGAAGCAGGAGCACAAAGAGTTAAAGAACTTACAGCAGAGGGAATAACCGCAGAATATCTGGGATTTGATGTTACAAAAGAAGATGAAGTAACCTCAAATATCACAGCAATCGGAAATAAGTACGGTAAAATTGATGTATTGGTTAACAATGCAGGTGGCCTAGGTGGAAGATCTAGATTTGAAGAAATGACTACAGAATTTTACAGATTTGTAATGGCTTTAAATCTTGATTCTGTTTTCTTTGCGTCAAGAGCAGCGATTCCATTTCTTAAAAAAGGAGAGCATCCTTCTATCATTAATTATACCTCAAATGCGGGCTGGACAGCAGGTGGGCCAGGAGCGGGTATTTACGGAACTTCAAAAGCCGGTGTTCATGCAATTACAAGAGCCTTAGCTAAAGATTTAGCGGAGTACGGAATTAGAGTTAATGCAGTTTCTCCAGGAACTATCGACACTCCTTTTCATGCACAGATCAAAGCAACAAAACCAGAAGTTTTCGCTTCATGGGCAGATAATATTATGTTAGGTAGATTAGGTCAGCCAGAAGATGTTGCTGGTGTAATTTCATTTCTAGCAAGTAAAGATGCAGCTTTTATAACTGCGGAAACTATCCAAATCGGTGGTGGTCAGGCATTAGGTATTTAATACGTTAATTAAATTAAAGAATAGTTAGAAAATAAAAAAATCTAACTGAAATGAAAATTTCAGTTAGATTTTTTTTTAATTACTGCCTAGTGAAATTAATTGTTTAGTGTTACAAGTGCAGTTTCTAACTGATTTTTTATTATTTCATCTGAGCTATTAATTCCTGATCCGTTAGCATCTAATAAATTAGTTGCTTCAAGAGGATCATTTAGTAGTTGATACATTTCTTTTGTGCCATCAGCAAATAGTAAAAGGTGATGTGTGCTATTTCTTATAGTGCGATCAGTACCTCCAGAATCTAATTCTATTTCTGAATAAATATATTCTCTACCTAAAAAAGAATTAGTTGTAAATGTTGATTTAAAACTTTTACTATCATTTATCTCTGTTGTGCCTGTTTCTGCAATATCTACAATGGTAGCAAAAATATCAGATGCATTAATTAAACTACTTTCTAAGCTATTTTTTCTAGTTACACCTTTTCCAGAAACTACCATAGGAACATGAATACCACCTTCATAAATAGTAGATTTTGCTCTTTGTCTTCCATATTCTTGAACTACTTGACTTGGGGTACCATTATCGCCAATAAATATAATAATAGTATTTTCTCTTTCTGTTTCAGACATCGAACTTAATAAACGACCAACTTCTGTATCCATAGCTTCTAACATGGCCATATAGTAGGGTAGTGTATTTGAATCTATACTAGCCTGATCTGTTGGTAAATTTCCTTGTGAATGTAAATTAGTAGGTGGTAAATGAAAAGGGGTGTGTGGGGCGTTATAAGCTAACCACAAAAACCAAGGTTTTGTTTGATCAGCAACCCAGTCAATAGCTAAATCTGTAAATTTTGTCGTTGTATATTCACTGCTACTGGTTATATTTCCATTAATAGACAAATCCCAATCAGTATAAGAGGGTACACCACCTCTTATAAAACCTGCAAAATATTCGATTCCCATATCATTGGCATGAGTTTCAGAAGTTGATAAATGCCATTTACCGATAACTGCTTGTTGATATGCTGAGTTTGTGTTATTAGTAATATACTGTTGTAAAGACGTTTCCCCTAATGAAAGTTGATCACCCACTTTTTTTACATTAGTTCTAAACCCGTATTTACCCGTAATTATACTTGCACGTGTGGGGCTGCAGGTTGGGTTTGACCAAACATTTTCATATAAAACCCCATTACTAATCATACTTTGAAGAATTGGCATATTAGGTTTTACACTTCCTATTCCATATCCAGGACTAGCATCAATACCCATATCGTCAGCTATAATTAATAGTATGTTTGGCTTTGTTGAAGATGGATCCGTTGGTTCTTCTTTTTCTGTTTGATTATCGCCACTGCACGATATTATGGAAAGGATACAGGTTAGTACAGTAAAAAATATTTTAGGTTTGAATAATTTCATAATTCTTCTTTTTTTAAAATTTCAACATGTCGTATTAAACGCTTTACTTCTAATTCAATCGTACCATTATAAACACCACGAATAAATCCCTTTTTATCAACCAAAATAAAATTTTCAGTATGTATAAAATCTCCGTCGTCACTGGCTAATGTAAAATCCTCATCCGCAAAATAACCTGATCTAGCAATTTTATAAATAGCATCTTTATTCCCAGTAATTAAATTCCATTTAATATCATTCACCTTATGTTTTTCTGCATATTCTTTTAAAACTGCAACAGTGTCGTAGTCTGGCATTACAGAGTGTGATAATAATAGCACATCAGCATCATCTAAATAAACATTTTGTAATGTACTCATGTTTTTAGTTAAACTAGGGCAGATACCAGGGCAACTGGTAAAGAAAAAATCTGCTATATAAATTTTCTCTTCATAATTTTTATTAGTTATTGTATCTCCATTTTGATTTAAAAATGTAAAATCAGGAATTTTATGTGTTCCACTTTTCCATTCAGGGGTAAAATCAGGAGAATTAAAATATGGTAAGGCAGTAATTTCATCAACATTAAGCTTTGGGTCTATTTTCTTTATTTCTTTACAACTAAAAAAAAATAAAACACTTATAGAGATAAAAAGTAATCTAGTTAATTTCATTTGTAACTGTGTTTACTGTAAAACATTTTTTTATTCCTATAAGCCCAAAACGTTCTCCATTGAAAACTTCATAATTAGCTTTTAATTTTCCGTCAGCTTGATACATTTTTTGACTTCCTATTTCTTGCCCGTCTATATATTTAAAGTCTTTAAATATCTGACCTGAATTATACCATTCTTTAACTTCTCCATGGTAGGCGCCTTCATCATTAAAATAATAGGAAAATTTTATTTTTTCATCTGGCCACCAACCTTGATGCAATCCAGTTTTATACCCTTTTGTATAATAGCGTTCAATAGCTTTTATTCCACTAGAATACCATTGTTCTTCTTTACCATTTTTTTTCCCAAATTGGTATTCAACGTAGGATTGTAAAGTATCATTTTCATAGTAATGAACAACTCGACCGTTAAAAGGATCATTCTGGTAATAAAGAATACCATTAATAAGTCTCAACGAACTATCGTTTTTATTAACGTCTATTATTTTTGAAGTATTTGAACAAGAATTTAAAAAACAAATAATCGAGATTGTATAAATTATTTGCCTAAATATCATTATTGAGAAATATTTCCTGGAGTTCCAAAGTAACCATTTCCGTTAATATAAGGATCTTCAGGAGTTATATGGTAATGATAAATTCCACTAGGAAAATCAGCTGTAGCAGAGATATGTCCGTGGTATTCATCAAGATCACTATTGGTAACTCTTACATTATTTTCGATAGGTCCATATACTGGAAAACCGTCAGCTAGCAAACCTAAAAAAGCATTTTCTCCAAATAAATCTGTTAGGTATGTAGGCTCAATATGATAGTGATATATGCCTCGACCAGTAGGATGTCCTAAATATTGATCAAATGAATTAATTTCTGTGGTTAATGGTAAGTCTGGACCTGCATATTGATTAAAAAATACAACTCCATTTCGAGAAACACCAATTGGTCCTAAACGAGTGGCTTCATGAGTAGTCGCTTCTGAAGGTTTTAGTGGAATGGTCATTACAATATTCTGTTCCTCAATTTCATTAGGATTTTGATTAAATTGAGGATTCGTACCTGTATAATCACTTTTTAAAGGGTTTCCTTGAGGCCAATAAGGACTAGTATGATTTGGGAGATCTGGAGTTGTAAAAACTACATTATTCCCAATTATTGCATAAGATAATCCCGTTCCATCAAATTTTGATAATATCGATGTAATATCATAAGTTGTCGCCACCTCTTCCTCTTGATTTTCAGAATCATTTGAGCATCCAAGAAATATAACTAAAAAAGCAGCTAAAATTGATAAATGATATTTTAAATTTTTCATGGTTAATTTTTTTAAGTCTATTTTATACTTAGAGTATAAAATTTATAAAAGGTTTAATTTAGAGTATATTTTTTTACAACACTAATAAATAGTATCAATAGAACGTAAATTAATTAGGAATATTCTTTATCGTTTTTTTTAGGTACAGATTTAAATTAACCTTGAAGAATCTCTTATAATTAATTCTGCATTAAGAATTTGTTTATTTAAATGTTGCTTCAAGTTTGTTTTTTTTACCAGCTCTAGAAAAGTATGTGCTGCTAATTTTCCTATTTCTGTACTGTGTTGTTTTATAGTAGAAAGAGTAGGAGTTACCATCGCTGTAAAAGGCTCGTTACCAAAACCAATTAAGGCAATGGTATCAGGAACTGCTATATTATTTTCTTTTAATATCTGTAAAGCTCCAAGTGCTGCATAATCACCAGCGACATAAACTGCATCAGGTGGATTTTTTAAAGCAAGTAACTTCATCATTTTTTCACGACCGTCTTCTGTAGTCAAACTACTTTCTAATAACAGTTCGTCGTCTGTAGGTAACTTATGTTTTTTTATCGCATCAATATATCCTCGAATACGGTTATTAAAAATTCTTGTATGGCGATAGCCACCAATATGTGCAATTCTCTTTTTTCCTTGACCTACAAGATGTTCTATTATTAAGTGACTACTATCGTAATCATTAATACCAATATAATCTACATTTAAATCATTTTCACCTCTATCAAATAATATTAGTGGAATACCTTTAGATTTTATTTTTTCATAGTAGGACAAATCTGTTGTTTCGTCAGCCTAGATGCTTCGACTCCGCTCAGCACATGCTTTTTTGTTCGGACCATGAGCGGAGCCGAAGGGTTTGGGCGATGCAAAAAAGAAAAGAAAATTAATTAAAACTAATAAGTTTTAAACTTTTCTAAAATTGTTTAGGACAGGATTGGTTTTATTTACTAAATAAATAAATAAAGTTTTTTGCATACTTATCGTTTTTTGCTTTTAGGTAGGTTGCTTATTTTTTTAAGTAGTAAACCGACTAATATGTTTTACTCATTATAGCTCGTGTTTTAATTGCTTATAATTGGTTTATAGGTGTAAAAGAAAAATAGTACTTTGCAGGCTTTAACAACATAAAACAACAATATGGCATCAGGTTTTTTCGCTTTATTAGATGATATCGCAGCTTTAATGGACGATGTGGCGGTCATGAGTAAAATTGCAACTAAAAAAACAGCGGGTATTTTAGGGGATGATTTAGCGGTAAATGCAGAAAAAGCTTCTGGTTTTATGTCTGATCGTGAATTGCCTGTTCTTTGGGCGATTACCAAAGGATCTTTTTTGAATAAATTGATAATTTTACCTATTGCCTTTCTATTAAGTGCTTTTTTACCAGTTATTGTTACGATTATTTTAATTCTTGGAGGTATTTATTTAGCCTACGAAGGTGCGGAAAAAATATATGAATTCATTAGCGGTAACAAACATACCAAAAAGCAAATTGTTCGTCTTGATATGACCGAAGAAGAGATTTTGAGTCTTGAAAAAGAACGTGTAAAAGCCGCTATCGTAACCGATTTTATTTTGTCTGTTGAAATCGTAATTATTGCATTAGGAACCGTTACCGAAAAAGAAATTTCAGTTCAAATTATAGTAGTTACCCTTATTGCTATTTTAGCAACAGTTGGTGTGTATGGAATTGTTGCATTGATAGTTAGAATGGATGAATTTGGGTTGAAATTGATTAATCTCAATGAACAAGATGATAGTTTTTCTGATCTTATAGGAAAGGCATTAGTTGGTGCTTTACCCTGGGTTATCAAGTCCTTATCCGTAGTGGGTACAATTGCATTAATACTAGTAGCGGGAGGTATTTTTACACACAATATTCATTGGATTCATGAGCACTTTAATTTTATGCCATCAATCATAAAAGAATTTTTAGTGGGCTTAATCGTAGGTG
>JANQTG010000124.1 GCA_030731855.1 Cellulophaga sp.
TCATTTTACTAAATAAAATGCAAAACGATAAAAACTATATATTAACCATAGCAGGTCACGATCCTTCGGGAGGTGCCGGAATTACTTCAGATATTAAAACATTTGAAGCCTTAGGTTTATATGGGTTATCAGTTTGTACGGCTGTAACCGTGCAAAACGATATCACTTTTAAACATTGCGAATGGATGTCTGTAAAAATGATTATTTCTCAAATAGAAACTTTATTTGATCGTTTTAAAATTTCAGTTGTTAAAATAGGCATCATTCAATCTTGGGACGTTTTATCATTAGTGTTAGATACATTACACGCTTTAAATTCCGAAGTAAAAATCATTTTAGACCCTATTCTAAAAGCATCCGCAGGATTTGATTTTCATACAACTGAAAATCAAAATTTATTACATAAAATATGGAAACAATGTTACCTCGTTACGCCTAATTATGATGAAATAAAGCTTTTACATCCAAATTTAGACAAGCAAAATACAATAGCATACATTAGTAATTTTACAAACATCTATTTAAAAGGCGGGCATAGACTAGATAAAAAAGGTTGGGACGAGTTATACTACAATAAAATTGTAATGATACATATACCTCCTAAAACAGAAAAAGTTTCAGAGAAACATGGCAGTGGTTGTGTGTTATCTTCCGCTTTAGCTAGTTATATTTTATTAAACCAAAACCTAGAAGATGCTTCAAAAAACGCAAAAAATTACACCGAAACATTTTTGAATTCAAACAACAGTTTACTTGGTACCCATAAGCATCCAGTGACAAATAATTAAACAATGATACTACCTAAATTACATTATATATCGCAGGGTAACACCCCAAAAGAGCATCTAGAAAACATTCAAAAAGCATGTACATCTGGAGTAGAATTGGTGCAACTCCGTTTAAAAAATGTTCCAGAAAAAAAGGTGCTAGAGCTAGCTCAAGAAACTAGAGAAATTACATCTCATTTTCAAACACGTTTAATTATCAACGATTATTATAAAATAGCGAAAGAAGTGAAAGCTGATGGTGTCCATTTGGGGAAAACAGACACCTGTCCCAATATAGTTAGAAAGTACCTATACACTTGGCAAATGATTGGTGGCACTGCAAATACCTTGCAAGATTGCGAAACATTAATAGAAAAAAACGTAGACTATATTGGTTTAGGGCCGTTTAAATTTACAACAACCAAAACAAATTTAAGTCCTGTTTTAGGTCTAAACGGGTATACAGCAATTATTGAAACCTTAGAAGCAGAAACACCAATACTAGCTATTGGAGGAATAACCTTAAAAGATGTTACAGACGTATTAAAGACGGGTGTTTATGGAATTGCCGTATCCGGATATATTAGTCATGATTTTAGTAGAATAAAAACATTTAATGTCTTATTAGGTGCGTCCTCCTCACAAGAACAACGCCATATATTTAAATAAAATAGTAGTAGCAAATAACACTAGTTATGAACGATATCTTAAAAATAGCAAATAAACAGTTTGGTTCGCGTTTATTTACAGGAACTGGAAAATTTAGTTCCAACACTTTAATGTCTGAAGCTTTAATAGCCTCAGAAAGTGAGTTAATTACGGTAGCTTTAAAACGTGTTGATGTTGATAATAATCAAGATGAAATGCTAAAAAGTATTCTACGACCCAGCGTAAATTTATTACCAAATACCTCTGGCGTTAGAAATGCTAAAGAAGCTATTTTTGCGGCACAATTGGCTCGTGAAGCTTTAGAAACCAATTGGATTAAATTAGAAATTCACCCAGACCCTAAATATTTATTACCAGACCCTATAGAAACATTAAAAGCGGCTGAAGAATTGGTAAAATTAGGTTTTGTAGTGATGCCATACATTCACGCAGACCCTGTATTATGCAAAAGACTTGAAGATGTCGGCGCACAATGCGTTATGCCATTGGGAGCGCCAATAGGTTCTAATAAAGGTATTAAAACTGTCGATTTTCTAGAAATTATAATAGAACAAAGCAATGTACCTGTTATTGTAGATGCTGGTATTGGGAGTCCGTCGCATGCTGCGTATGCTATGGAGTTAGGGGCAGATGCCGTTTTAGTAAACACCGCCATTGCTGTTTCTCAAAACCCTGTGCAAATGGCAAAAGCTTTTAAAATGGCTGTAGAAGCAGGACGCATCGCTTTTAATGCCAAATTAGCATCTGTAAAAAAATACGCGGAGGCTAGTAGCCCGCTAACAGCTTTCCTTAAATAGAATATACATACCAAAAAGCTTAAAAAATGTCTTTTGAAAACACCTTTAACAATTATGATTGGGATACTTTAGAAAAAGAAATTTATACCTATACCACTGAAAACGTAAGGCAAGTTCTTGATAAAGAAAAAATAAATTTAGAAGATTTTAAAGTTTTAATTTCTCCTGCTGCAAAACCATTTCTTGAAGAAATGGCACAACGCAGTCACACCATAACCAAAAAACGTTTTGGAAATACGATACAAATGTATGTACCCATGTATTTGTCAAACGAATGTCAAAACATTTGTACCTATTGCGGGTTTAGTATGACTAATAAAATACCTCGTAAAACCTTAAAAGATAACGAATTATTACAAGAAGTAGCCTTTTTAAAAGCTAAAGGTTACGATCATATTTTATTGGTTACTGGCGAAGCCAATAAAACCGTTGGGGTATCTTATATAAAACATGCTATTGAAATAATTCGAGAACATTTTTCTAATATAAGCATTGAAGTTCAACCATTAGATCAAGAGGAATACGAACAACTTATTGACGCGGGGTTGTACGCCGTTTTAGTTTATCAAGAAACCTACCATAAAGCAACGTATAAAATACATCATCCCAAAGGGAAAAAATCAAATTTTGATTACCGATTAGATACCCCAGATCGACTAGGAAAAGCAGGAATTCATAAAATAGGAATTGGTGCTTTATTTGGTTTAGAAGATTGGCGTGTAGATAGCTTTTACACCGCACTACATCTAAAATACTTGCAAAAAACCTACTGGAAAACAAAATATTCTATATCATTTCCCAGGCTACGCCCACATCAAGGCGATGTGCAACCTAAAGTAGAAATGACTGACGCTGACTTGGTACAACTTATATGTGCATACCGATTACTAGATGAAGACGTGGAGTTGTCTATGTCTACTCGCGAAAGTGAACACTTTAGAAATAATATTATTAAATTAGGGATCACCTCAATAAGTGCCGAGTCTAAAACTAACCCTGGCGGTTACTCAGTAGAGCCCGAATCACTAGAGCAATTTGAAATTTCAGATGAACGCTCTACAGCAGAGATTAAAGAAATGATTCAATCACAAGGCTATGAAGTTCTTTGGAAAGATTGGGAAAGAAACTTTACCGTAAAACTTTAATAGGTACTTGAATGGAATTATCAAAGGAAGAACAAAAACACTATAGCAGACATTTAATTTTAGAAGAAATTGGTTTGATTGGTCAACAAAAACTAAAAAACGCCAAAGTGTTGGTTATTGGTGCTGGTGGTTTAAGTTGTCCTGTTTTGCAATACTTAACGGCTGCCGGAATAGGCACATTAGGTATTATAGACGATGATGTGGTAGCGCAAAGCAACCTACAACGCCAAATATTATATACTTACCAAGACATTGGCCAGAACAAAGCGGAAACGGCTGCTAAGCGTCTTTCACTATTAAATCCATTTGTTACATTTAACATTTATAGGACAAGGTTAGAGAGATCAAATGCTATTAAATTGTTTAAGCAATACGATATTATTGTTGATGGATCAGATAATTTTCCCACTCGATATTTAGTCAATGATGCCGCCGTAATTACCAATAAACCTCTTGTTTTTGGATCTATTTTTAAATTCGAAGGTCAAGTAGCTGTTTTGAACTACAAAAATGGACCAACCTATAGATGTTTGTATCCTGAGCCACCAAAACCTGATGAAGTACCTAATTGTTCTGAAATAGGGGTGTTGGGCGTACTCCCTGGGATTATAGGGTGCTTACAAGCTAATGAAGTATTGAAAATAGTTTGTGGTATTGGAGAGGTCTTG
>JANQTG010000125.1:0-3540 GCA_030731855.1 Cellulophaga sp.
CATCAAGTCCTAATTTATCTGTTTTTAAAGCATAAACAGTAATTATATATTGGTGCAATCCGTGACCTTCTGGTGGACAAGGACCACCGAATCCTTTAATTCCATAATCTGTTGTGCTTTGAATAACTCCTTTAGGTGCTAAACCTAGTTCCACATTTCCAGCATTAGTTACCAGTTCATTTATGTTCGCAGGAATATCAAAAACCACCCAATGCCAGAAACCACTTCCTGTTGGTGCGTCAGGATCGTACATTGTAATTGCAAAACTTTTGGTTCCTTCAGGTGCATTTTTCCACATTAGTTGAGGAGATTGATTATCACCTGAACAACCAAACCCATTAAACTCTTGTATCTTTGTAGTTTCTCCACCTAAATCATTACTGGATAAGGTAAATGTTTTTTGTCCGAAACTTGCTGTTATGAAAATCAATGACAGCATAAAAATTAAACGTGTTTTTTTCATTGTATTATGTTTTTATATTTGAAGCAAAACTAAATGTAAAATAAAAAAAAAGACATCTTTAAATGTTCAAAAAGTGTTGCAAAAAGCTCATTCTGTTTGGTGCTGTTTTGGTGTTTTCTTGTATTTTGATTTATATGCCTGTATAAAACTCGATAAATTTTCGTAACCTACTTCAAAATATATTTCAGATGATTTTTTATGTTTTTGATTGAGCAAATAATGAGCGTGTGCTAATCTTTTGTTTTGAAACCATTTTATAGGTGATTCAGAATAATGTTTTTCAAATTCTCTTTTGAAAGTTGATACACTCATATTACATAAAAAAGCTAATTCTTTCAAGGTTAGTTTTTTCAATTGATTACTTTCAACAGTTCGTGTAAAGTTTTGAGTAAGATTGTCGTTATGAAATAGTAAAGAATGTAGCATATGAGTTCCGTGTAAGTCTATAAGATATAACATTATCTCTTCAAATTTTAGTTCAATTATTCTTTTCTGTATTGTTTTTGAAAGTTTAGAAATATCTATTAAGCTATCAACAAAGCGTTTTATAAATTTATCATACTCAAATGAATAAACAGATTTGTATTCATTCGGGTCAATATTTTTTAGTTCAAATTTTTTAATGAATTTGGATAAGGCTTCGTTGGTGAAAAATAAAAGAATACTTCTGTAATTTTTAGTTTCGGATAGTTTTTCTGTCATCAAACAATGACCAGATTTCATCATTAAAAACTTGCGATTATCAATAGAAAGGTCTGAATTATCAAAAATCACTTCTTTGTTACCTTCAATTAAAAAACTAAACGTATTTTGATTTAGAATGATTTGTTGCTTTGAAATTTCTTTTGAACTACAATAGTCATAAACTTGAACAGTCTGTGACTTTTCAAAAGTAAGTGACTCAGGTAGTTTAATTATATTCATTTTTTTTAGGGTTTCGTGAGGTAAATGTAACGTCTTGTATAGCATTCAGTTACGGTCTTATATGCGTTAATTTCGGGTTTGTACAGACGTTAGTAATCTCTATTGAATTCGGAGCTAATCGAATTCGCCGTTATTGCGGTAATACACCCTTTGTGGTGTATAATTTATTTCTCAATTGAATTACAATCAAGAAATTTTATACTAAATAAACTTAAACAAATGCACAAAACTGCCGAAGATAATATTCCCAATCCTAATTTCGACATCAATGCTAAATCAAGATTAAACATTAGTAAACTAGATAGAAATATTGATATTCCAACGACCATCCCGCCTGTCAGTCTATCTTTAGAACTGAATTGATAATTAGTTTGGCAATTCAAGCATTTAAAATCTTTGTATCCTTTCCAAAACGATTTATACAATAATTTAGAAGAGAAAGGTTTATTACATTTTTTACACTTGGTCATACTTATTTAGCATTTTCTTAAATTACAAACAACGTGTTTTTGTTTGATTTCGTTACACGTTTTAAGCACCGAATTTAGCAAATACAAATCAAACATAAAAGTCCGATAGTCTCGACGCTTCGGGATTCGGAAGTAGGCTAGAACTACCATTTAATTACATACGGTGTTGGCAACTGGCTTTTTTTAATTCTTTATATGATAAATGGCCTCTAGAAATTTTTGCTTAATACCTTCTTTGTTTTTTTCAAGTTCTTTTAATACTCCTGCAATAATCATTTTTTCGTTTGGTAATTTTTCAGAACTTTTAGAATGAGCAATTATAAATGTTTCCGAAGTTTTCTCATCTCTCAATTCGTAAACATCATAGTTGTCAATCAGCGGAATTAAAGTGAAAGTTGTTACTTTTCCAGTCATAATAGGAATTATAATAAAACCGTTAAAATCTGATTTTGAATTTATTAATTCAGGAACCCCAGTTAAAACTATATTTGAGGATAAAATTCCTTTTTCATTCACTTCAGAAGGAAGTAAGTTTTGTGGTTTATACTTTAAATAATCTTTCTTTAAATTTTCGTCTAATTTTGAAATAATTATCTCTTTTTCTTTTTCATTTAATTTTGAAATAGATAATTCTAAAAACAGTATCATTTTCTGTTTATCATTGAAAATACCACCTAATTTTCCTAATTCTGCTTGACTAATTATTCCGTCTTCTGCTTTGGTGAGTAGGTTATAAAATCTTCCTCCATTGTCGAGGGAAATTACAGCTTTATCAAGTTCGGTATATGGTTTTACTATTTCCATTAATTTTTCTTTTGTGGGTTGGTTGTAGCTTGTAGTCAACACACATATATGTGTATATTCTTTACTAAACTTATTTTAGAAGTACTAAGTTACTTAAAACTAAATATTTTGGACAGCAATATTTTCATAAGCTTGCTTTATCAAACTTTCACCATAATTACGCTCTAATCTGCGAATTGCAAAATGCGCTTGCGCCATGTTTTGAAAATGATGAATAAAAGCTAAATTAATTGCACCACCACCGGCGGCACCAATAATAGGAACGGCTTGTGCAACAAATTTTTCCGAAACTTGAATGCTAAAGCGAGAGGCAATCATCCCTAAAGCTTGTAAAAAAGGGTTGGCACTCCCTTGTAAAAGCGAACCTGCTACTTTTCCTGCGCCTTTTGTTGCTGCTTTTACACTAGTATCTAAAGTAATTTTTGTGGCATAATAGGCAGTTTCGAGCGTATCGTCATGTTTTGATTTTCCGCCTAAAGCAAAGACTTGTAAACAGGCAAGTTGAGTGTCTAATTCTTGTAAATCTTCGCCCTCACTGCGGGCAATATCCATAATAGAACGCATCATTAATTTGGTAGTAATCGTTAAATCAGCGGCAAAGGCAGCAACACCAAATGCGCCACCCAAAAATCCGGATGAAGTAACTAATGCTTTATAGGTTTTATTTAAAGGCGCACTCGGTAATTGGTTCTTTTTCATGGATAGTAAATTGGCCTTTACTACCTTTAACAACACGTCATAACTTACTTTTTGCAACCATTTTTGTTGTTTCTGAGGCAATAAATCTACTTTGGTTTGAATCATATTACCTACGCTATTTAAGCCTTTCATAGCCCACCCAATTTCTTCCATTTGCTGCTTTGCCTTGGTTAAAATGGC
>JANQTG010000125.1:3640-12080 GCA_030731855.1 Cellulophaga sp.
TGCCTAATGCCGCCTAATACTTACCGCTTGTTTAAACCCATTTTTCTCCTTACTTTAGGCTTGACTAATTACAACTCGAAAATATCATGAAATTAAATTATCAAAAAATAGCATTAGTACTACTTATACTATGCTTAACCCCTCTTTCAACATTTTCTCAAAGAAAAAAAGCAAGTCAAACCGAGACTGCTTTTCCCCAAGATTTATACTCAAGTCTTGAGTATCGATTAATAGGGCCTTTTCGCGGTGGTCGATCGGCTGCCGTTGCGGGAGTTCCTAATCAACCCAATCTTTTTTATTTTGGCGCAACAGGTGGCGGTGTTTGGAAAACAACCGATGGAGGTAGAGAATGGGAGAATATTTCAGACGGATTTTTCGGTGGCAGTATTGGTGCCGTTGAGGTTTCACAAAGCGATCCGAATGTAATATATGTAGGCGGTGGCGAAAAAACTTTACGAGGTAATGTATCTTCTGGGTATGGCATATGGAAAACTGAAAATGCAGGAAAAACATGGGTTTCTATAGGTTTAGAAAATAGCCGCCATATTCCTAGAATACGCATCCATCCAAAAAATTCTGATGTAGTTTTTGCCGCTGTATTAGGTGATATTTACAAACCTACCAATGATCGAGGTATTTATAAAAGTACCGATGGCGGAAAAAATTGGCGTAAAACCTTATTTGTAAATGATCAAGCGGGTGCAGTCGATTTGTCTTTTGACCCTAACAATCCTAGAATTTTATATGCTTCAACTTGGCGAGCACAACGAACTCCGTACAGTTTAAGTAGTGGTGGCGAAGGTTCTGCATTATGGAAAAGTACCGATAGCGGTGAAACTTGGACCGAAATCTCTAAAAATGATGGTTTCCCTAAAGACACTTTAGGTATTATTGGTGTTGCCATATCTCCGAAAAATTCAGATAGAGTTTGGGCGATTGTTGAAAATAAGGAAAAGGGTGGTTTGTATCGTAGTGATGATGGTGGCGAAAAATGGACCTTAGTCAATAGCGATAGAAGCTTACGCCAGCGTGCTTGGTATTATACGAGAGTATATGCCGATACCGAAGATGTAGATAAAGTGTATGTGTTGAATGTCAACTATCATAAATCTGAAGATGGTGGAAAAACTTTTAAAAGCTTTAATGCACCACATGGTGATCATCACGATTTATGGATTTCTCCAGAAAATAGCAATCGAATGATTATCGGTGATGATGGCGGAGCTCAAATTACGTATGATGGCGGTGAAACTTGGAGTACCTATTACAATCAACCAACAGCCCAATTTTATAGAGTAACTACCGATAATGCTTTTCCTTACCGAATTTATGTAGCACAACAAGATAATTCTACTATTCGTATAAAGCACCGTAGTGATGGGTATAGTATCAGTGAAGATGATTGGGAAGAAACTGCGGGTGGCGAATCGGCTTGGATTGCTGTTGACCCAAAAGACAATGATGTGGTCTATGGCGGAAGTTACGATGGATTTTTAACGCGTGTAAACCATAAAACGAATACAACACGTGGTATTAATGTGTGGCCCGATAATCCAATGGGAGCAGGAGCAGAGGCCATGAAATATAGGTTTCAATGGAATTTTCCTATCATTTTCAGCAAGCACAATCCTAAGAAATTATATACGTTTTCAAACCATGTACACGTAACGGAAAATGAAGGACAAAGCTGGAAATTATTGAGTGGCGATTTAACCAGAAACGATCCTACAAAATTAGGTTCTAGTGGCGGCCCCATTACGCAAGATAATACGAGTGTTGAATATTATTGCACCATTTTTGCGGCAAATGAAAGTCCGCTTAAAGAAGGTTTATTGTGGGTAGGTAGTGATGATGGACTTATTCATATAAGCAGAAACGGCGGTGAAACTTGGGATAATGTTACGCCTACAAACATGCCAGACTGGTCAATGGTCAACAGCATTGAGCCTTCTGCTTTTGATGAAGGTACCTGCTATGTGGCAGCTACGCGTTATAAATTAGGCGATTTTCAACCTTATTTATACAAGACTACAGATTACGGAAAAACATGGAGTAAAATAGTAAATGGTATCAATAACGAACATTTTACCAGAGTAGTTAGGGAAGATCCAAAGCGCAAAGGCTTATTGTATGCCGGTACAGAAACAGGTATGTATATTTCGTTTGATGATGGTGCGAATTGGAAACCCTTCCAAATGAATTTACCAATTGTACCGATTACAGATTTAACCATAAAAGATGATAATTTAATCATGGCCACACAAGGTCGTAGCCTTTGGATGCTCGACGATTTAACCGTATTACATCAATTAAATGAAGGAAATAAAAATCAGACGTCTATATTGTTTCAGCCAAAAGATGCCTACAGAACCAAAGGAGGCGCAAGAAAGCAAGCTTCAAAACTAGAAGGTCAAAATCACCCGAACGGCGTGGTAACCCATTTTTATTTAAAAGATTTGAATGAAAAAGATAGCATTTCGCTCACTTATTTTAGTCAAAAAGGCGATACTTTGGCGAGCTACTCTAATCATGCTAAAGAAAAAGATAAAAAAATAGACCTTAAAAAAGGTGGTAATACTCATGTTTGGGATACCAGAGGAAAAGGAGCAGAAAAATTGGATGGAATGATCCTTTGGTGGGCAAACTTAGATGGTGCAAAAGCGGTGCCTGGGGCTTATAAAGTGAGTTTAAATGTGAATGGAAGCGAACAATTAAAAGATTTTAATATCATTCCAGATCCTAGAGCTGAGGTTGGTGTTGCTGAGATGCAAAAGCAGTTCGATTTTATAAGTGATGTAAATACGACCATTGATAAAGCACATCAATCTATAAAAAAGATTCGAAAAATAACTACGCAGTTAGATGCTTTTACTAAACAATATGCAGATAATGAAGCCACAAAAGACTTGGTAAAAAAAGCCAAAAAAATAAAAGAAGATTTCAGTGCTGTGGAGAAAACCTTATATCAAACTCAAAATAAAAGCGGTCAAGACCCCTTAAATTTCCCTATTAAGTTAACCAATAAATTAGGACATTTAAACAGTTTAGTGGCTATTGATGATTTTCACCCAACGGAACAAGATATTGCCGTGAAAAACGAATTAACAAGCAAAATAAATGAACAATTATCTACTTTTGATGCCTTGATTTCTAAAGAAATTCAGGATTTTAATTCAGAATTTAATCAACTAAAATTGAATTATTTATTTGTTGAATAAAAGGGATACTACTATGTTAAAAAAACAATTATTTTTAAGTTATTTGTTGGTCTTGATGACTTTTTCTCAAGGCTGGAGTCAAACAGTTGAAGACTATTTTAAGCCTTTAAAGTATAGAAATATAGGTCCGTTTAGAGGAGGTCGTTCTGTTTCTGCTACTGGTGTTTACGGTGATGCCCTAACCTATTATATGGGTACAACGGGTGGTGGATTATGGAAAACATCAAACGCAGGTAACCAATGGGAAAACATTTCTGATGGTTTTTTTGAAATGGGTTCTGTTGGTGCGATTGCCGTGGCAAAATCAAATACCAATATTCTGTATTGTGGTATGGGAGAACATGCGCCTAGAGGGGTAATGACATCTTACGGTGACGGTGTCTATAAGTCTACCGACGCAGGAAAAACTTGGAAAAAAATGGGTTTAGCGCCTACCCAGCATATCTCTAGAATTATCATTCACCCTACAAACCCTGATATTGTTTTAGTGGCAGCTCAAGGCGCACTTCACGGTCCAACAAAAGAAAGAGGCATATATAAATCTACCGATGGTGGGCAAACTTGGAAAAATGTTTTATTTGTAAATGATTTAACAGGATGTTCGGAGTTGAGTATCGATGCCAATTATCCTGAAATTATGTATGCTACCATGTGGGAACATCAAAGAACACCCAACATGGTGATTAGCGGTGGTAAAGGTAGCGGCGTTTATAAATCTATAGATGGTGGTGAAACTTGGTTTTTAATCCATAAAGGCTTACCAGAAGAAAAAGGTAAAATGGCGATTGCCGTGAGTCCGTCAAATTCTAATAAAGTGTTTTTATTGTTAGAAAGTGATAGTGAGCAAGATAAAGGAGGTTTGTTTGTATCGAATGATGCTGGGTTAAGTTGGAGTTTTGTCAGTGGAGACAATAGGCTTACGCAACGTGCCTGGTATTATATAGAATTGTTTGTAGATCCCAACAATGAAAATACCATATATGTGTTAAGCGCACCTGCGATGCGTTCTGAAGATGGCGGTAGAACTTGGGAAACCTTGTCTGGTACGCATGGAGATTATCATGATTTATGGATCAATCCTGAAAATTCTAAAAACTTTGTGATTGCCAACGATGGCGGTGCTGCGGTAAGTTTTGATTATGGAAAATCATGGTCGCCGCAAGATAATATGCCCACTGCTCAGTTTTACCGGATCAATACTGATAATCTTTTTCCTTATAATATTTATGCTGGGCAACAGGATAATTCCTCGGTAAAAATTGCAAGCTTAGCCGTAGGTAGCAGGTCCATTTCAGATAAGAATTGGTCCAGTTCCGCAGGGGGAGAAAGTGCATTTTTAGCGTTTAATCCAGACAACCCTAGGTTTGTTATGGGCGGTAGTTATTTAGGAACTATTGAGGTTTTAGACACCCAGACCAACACCTCTGTTCAGGTGATGGCAGCCCCAATTCAATATTTAGGTAGAGATGCACGCGATATGAAATATTTGTATAATTGGAACGCACCAATTATAGCCTCTATCCATGAACCTGGAGTTTTTTATCACGGTGCACAATTGGTGCTAAGAACCAAAGATATGGGCAATAGTTGGGAAGAAATTTCACCTGATTTAACCCGAAATATAGATGAAAAACAAGGAAAAGGTGGCGGTCCTTACACTAACGAAGCTGTTGGTGCTGAAAACTATGGAACCATAGCCTACATGATAGAATCTCCCCACGAAAAAGGTGTTTTCTGGACGGGTAGTGATGATGGATTTGTGCATATAACCAAAGATAATGGGCTTACTTGGTTTAATGTAACTCCCAAAGATTTAGGAGAAACTTTGGTAAACGCTATTGAAGTTTCACCGCACGATAAGGGAACAGCGTATATTGCGACAACCAAATACAAATTCAATGATTATACGCCGGCCGTTTTCAAGACCACAGATTATGGAAAAAGCTGGGTAAACATCAGCAAAGGATTGCCTTATGGCTCATTTACTAGAGTGGTAAGAGAAGACACTACCCGTAAAGATGTATTGTATTTAGGCACCGAAAAAGGAATTTACATCTCTTATGATGGCGGTAAAAAGTGGGAAACTTTGCAATTAAATATGCCTAAAACACCTATTTTAGACCTTAAAGTGCATCAAAACAACTTAATTGTAGCTACTTCTGGTAGATCATTTTGGGTGCTTGATGATCTTTCTGTATTAAACCAATACAAAGGAATTAAGGAAACTAAATTATACCAACCGGCAGCAGCTCTAAATGGGTCTTGGGGAAGTCCACTCAATTCAAATTCTGACGATTTTGATGGTACGGACCTTTTTGATGGTATAAATCCTGCAAATGGAATGGTGCTATATTATGAGTTGCCTAAAATAGCAGATGATGAACACATAACCTTAGAAATTTTGAATGATAAAGGACAATTAGTTCAAACGTTCAGTTCCAAAAAAGATGAGAATTATAAAAGCTATGCAGGTGCCCCACCGAGGCAAAAAGTATTACCAAAAAATGAGGGTTTAAATCGGTTTGTTTGGGATTTACGACACGCAACAATGTCCGGAGTATATGATACTTACATTGAAGCGGATTTTAGGGGTCATAAAGCCATTCCAGGAACCTATACTCTAAAACTGAATGTTAACGGGAAAGTGGTTTCAACTGAAGGGATAATTAAATTAATGCCAGGCCTCGAAACAATGCAAGAGCAATATGTAAAGTATGACGAATTTATGAAATCAGCCACCGCAAATGTAACCACCATGCACAATAAAATTAATACACTTTTTGAGGTACAATCGCAGTTAAAGGCTATTCTAAAAAACATAAAAGAAGAGTCTTTGAAAAAAGAAGGGCAAACATTAGTAGATCAACTGCAAGCTTGGGATGGCGATATGATTCAAAGAAAATCTAAAGCCTATGATGATGTGGAAAATTTCCCCAACAAATTTACAGCGGAATATTTGTTCTTAATCAACCAAACAGCGAATGATTTAGGCAAACTAAACGAGTCTTCTATAGCACGGAAAGCAGAACTTGATAATCAGTGGATAGGCTTAAATAAAAAAGCCTCAATGCTCTTAGAAAATGAAATACCAGCTTACAATGCAAAATTGTGGAGTTCAGGAGTCGGTGCAATTAGAATAAACAATTAATGACAGAACAATATTTATACATAAAATCGTTACATCTAATATTTGTAATCACTTGGTTTGCGGGGCTCTTTTATGTGCCTCGCTTGTTTATAAATCATATAGAAGCATCCGAAAAACCATCACCGGTAAAAGAAATTTTATCTGATGCTTTTAAATTGATGACCAAACGATTATGGTATATTATTACGTGGCCATCGGCTATTTTAGCGACTATTTTTGCTGTTTGGTTGCTTATTTTATTTCCAATGTGGTTGCAGCAACCTTGGATGCACGTAAAATTAGGTTTTGTGGTATTACTTTATGCGTATCATCTAAAAAATCATCAAATGTTTAAACAATTACAGCGTGATGAGATAAAATACACCCCTAATTTTATGCGTATTTGGAACGAAGGGGCAACCATCATTTTATTTGCAGTAGTATTTTTAGTGATTCTAAAAACAACAATAAGTTGGGTTTATGGGGTTTTAGGGATTATAGGTTTAGGCGTTTTGTTGATGTTAGGTATTAAATTGTATAAAAAGATAAGAGAGAAAAATCCGAATGCATAATCTTTTAAAAGGCAAAGCGTTACAATGGTGTAATTATTGCTGAGAATTAAATAACGTTACTTTAATTAAAAACTCTTGTTCGAAAAAGTCTCTCTTAGATCCCGAATATTTATAGCGATGATTTTGCTGGTGCTAGTGGCATCCGTATTAATTGCTGGTGTAACTATTTATCAATACGGAGAACAATCTAAAGACTATCACGAAGATCGCTTAGAGCGCAAGGAGGAGCAGATAAAAGAAAATATTCGCTATACCCTACAGCGCACAACGTACGAGCCTACTACAGAAAATCTTCATTTAATTTTTAAAGACGAGATTTATCAAATTGCCGATGTACTCAATGTAAACTTTAATATTTACGATTTAGACGGAAATTTAATTAAAAGTTCAAGGCCTAAACTCGAAAATGATTCGGTTTCATTATGTTTAGTGCCTGAGGTACTTAATAATTTAGATAATAGTGTAGATGCGCGTTATTTAGAAGAAAAAACAGCAGCTGGGAGTAAATTCCAAGCTTCTTATACCTACATCACCGATGGAAAATTTAAACCCATCGGAATTTTAAATTTACCTTACTTTGAAGATAATTCTTTTAACGATAAAGAATTAAAAGAGTTTTTATTACGACTTGGTGGTGTGTATTTATTTATGCTATTTATCGCTATTGGTTTAGCCTATTTTATATCAAAATACATAACACGCTCTTTACAAACTATTTCTGATAAAATGACGAGCACTTATTTAACAAAAAGTAACGAAAAAATTCTCGTTAAAAACCCAACGGAAGAAATAGGAAGGTTAATAGACTCATATAACGCAATGATTGATGAGCTAGAAATTAGTGCCATTAAATTAGCGAAAGGAGAACGAGAACAAGCTTGGCGAGAAATGGCCAAACAAGTGGCGCACGAAATAAAAAATCCATTAACACCAATGCGGTTAACCGTGCAAAGTTTTGAGCGAAAGTTTGATGCTGATGATCCTGATATTTCTTTAAAAGTACGTGAGTATTCTAAAACATTAATTCAGCAAATTGATACTATGAGTAGTATTGCAGGGGCATTTTCGAACTTTGCCGAAATGCCTGCCCAACAGAATGAAACTTTAAATGTGGTTACTATTGTAAAACTTGCTTTAGATATATTCAATGAAAGTTTTATTCATTTTATAGCAGAAGAAGAGGTGATCATCTCAAAACTCGACCGAACCCAATTAATAAGAGTGATAACAAATTTGGTTAAAAATGCCATTCAAGCAGTGCCAGATGCAACAGAGCCTAAAATTTTAGTGACCGTAAGTGCAGAAGGCGATTTTGCTAAAATAGTAGTTGCGGACAATGGTTTTGGAATCGCAGAAGAGTTTAGAGAAAAGATATTTGAACCAAAATTTACGACAAAAACCAGTGGTATGGGCTTAGGATTGGGTATGGTAAAAAATATTGTAGAAACGTATAAAGGTTCTATTAGCTTGACTTCAGAGCTTGGAAAAGGTTCCGTATTTACTGTGATGTTTCCTAGAGTTTT
>JANQTG010000125.1:12180-13972 GCA_030731855.1 Cellulophaga sp.
TGGTGCAGTTTATCGGTGCTGATAGCTAATTCTGCCCCAACACCCATTTGTCCACCATCCGTAAAACGTGTGGAAGCATTTTGGTACACCGCGGCACAATCTACCTGCTCCATAAAATGTTGTGCTTCCTCACTGTTTTTTGTCATGATAACAGCAGAATGGCCGCCTGAATTTGTATTAATCTTTTCAATTGCGTCTTCTAAACTATCTACAGCGCCTATCACACACTTTAAGGCTAAAAATTCTTCTTTCCAAATCGCTTCATTAGCAATTAGTGGGCTATTTTTTAGTACTTTTTGTATAGCCAAATCAACTAAAATTTCAACACCATGTTGCAATAAAATACGCGCCAAATCTTGAACTTTTTCTTGATAGTGATCAATTTTAGTGCTGATTAAAATTTTATCAAGGGCATTGCAAGCTGATATTTTATCGGTTTTAGCATTTAAAATCACTTTTTTGCTTTGTTCCCAATCGGCATGTTCCGAAACGTATAAAAAGTTATTTCCCCGGCCGCTTACCAGTACCGCACATGTTGCATGTTCTTTTACAAAAGCAATTAATTTATCGCCACCTCTTGGCACAATTAAATCGAGCTTTTCAGTGGGGCTTTTTAAAAAGTCTTGTGTTTCTGTTCGGTTTAAGGTGAATAACTGAATATAATTGGTAGTTAAGTTGTTTTCTTTCAGCGCTTCATGCCAAAACTCCACCAGCATTTTATTACTAAAAATAGCTTCCTTACCTCCTTTTAATAGAATTTTATTATTAGCTTTAAAAGCCAAAACCGCAGCTTCAATAGTAACATCAGGTCGTGATTCGTAGATGATCATTATAGTCCCGAATGGTGCTGTTTTATTAATAATTTTTAAACCATTATCTAGTTCTTGTTTGCTGATTTCTTGATGTACAGGATCGTCTTGCGATTTTACCTGTTCAACAGCTAATATCATCTGATCAATTTTTTTGTCATTGATGACCAATCGATCATACATCGCTTGATCATCTTTCTTAAACAAGTCAAGGTCTTTTTGATTGGCGCCTAATAATTTTGCTCGGTTCTTGTCTAAAATCCGAATCATCGAAGCCAATACATCATTTTTTATAGCTGTACTTAAAAGTTTCATTAAATATAATTAAGCTTATTTTTTTAAATCAATACCCATATTAAACGCGCTCTTTTATCGCGACCCGTGTACCAACGTTCTTTCCGTCAATAATATCGATAATAATTCGGTCTTTTTTACCATTGGCGATAAAGGTAGGAATATTTTTGGCTGCAACCCGCTGTGCATATTCTAATTTAGAACCCATGCCACCCCGACCTTCCGCTTCTCCTTTCATATTTTTCTGAATGTATTTGTCCAAATTTTCATTTGGATTCACATGAGAAACGACATTACTATTTTCAGCATCAGAGTGCCCGTTGTACAACCCGTCAATATCGGTTAAAATAATTAATTTATCAGCATTTACCAGTTCCGCAATAAGGCTGGCTAATTCGTCATTATCAGAAAACATAGACATGGTTACAGATACGGCATCATCTTCATTTGCAATCGGAATCACACCTTCCGACAATAAACCTTCATAGCAATTAATCATATTTTGACGGTGAACTCCAGGGCTAAAATCGCGCTTTGTGGGTAAAACCTGAGCACATTTCATCCCATAGTCACGGAAAATGTTATAGTATAAACGCATCATTCTTGGTTGTCCGATAGCAGAATATACTTGTCTTTTTTGTGTTTTATCTTTAATATGTGAGTCTCCTAAAACTTCCATGCCTGCAATT
>JANQTG010000125.1:14072-16367 GCA_030731855.1 Cellulophaga sp.
CTGCAATTTGTTTTACCAACTTTTTAAGTACAGGCCTTACAATTCTATTATCTTTGTTGGTCATTACATTGGTCCCGACCTTTATTACAATCTTTTCTTTATACATCTTGCTTTTCTTTACCTAATTCTACAGCGCGGTCAAAGGCTGCAAAGGCGGCTTCTTTAATTAATTCCCCTACGTTATTATCATCCATAGAGTCTAAAGCGGCTTGTGTAGTACCGCCTTTACTTGCCACTTTTTTCATCCAAGAATTGGGTGATAGGTTATTCTGATTAAACAATTCAATAGCGCCTGTGAATGTTTGCGCTACCAAAACTTTAGAAACACTGGGTGAAAAGCCCATTTGTAAAGCGGCTTCCATCATACTTTGCATAAAATAGAAAACATAAGCAGGTCCGCTACCTGAAATTCCAGTAGAGGCGTCAATGAAATTTTCATCTTTTACTAAAACAGATTTACCCGTAGTATCTAATAAACTCTCAACGGTAAGTAATTCAATTCTGGAAACCTCTGCGGATGCCACATAAGAGGTCAATCCTTTACCAATCTGAGCAGGTAAATTAGGCATAGCTCTAATTATTTTTGTTAGGCCAGTTATTTCTTTAATCGTCTCAATTTTAACACCAGCCATGATAGATATTAATAACTGTTCTGTATTTACTAAAGGTTCTAATTTTTTAAATAAATCGATAGCATGGTAAGGTTTTACCGCAATAAAAATAATATCAGCATTTGGCACACAATCAACTAAATTTCTATGGGCATCAAAGTTGCTGAGTTGATTTACTTCTTCTAATTTTTCTTCGGAAGTATCGAGAACCATAATGTTCTCTTTTTTTAATAGTTTAGATTTCGACATTCCTTTTGCATAGGTAAGCCCCATGTTTCCTGCTCCTATTACGAGTACTTTCATTATTTGTTGTATAGTTTAAATAAGACTGTTGTTATGAAAACAAGTATATTTTTTATGTATAGACTTAGCTTAAAGTGTTTTTTGGATATTTAGATAAAAAGCATGCAATCATCGCAGCTTTTTACTTCGCCGTAGTAAGTGTTTCTGTATTTGTGTAGCGTTTTAACAGGTAGGCCTAAAACGTATTTTCTAATGTACGTAACATTAGTACTTAATTTTCCCATTTTTGGTGTGTATCGATTTTCGGTTTTTGTCTCTCTTTTAACGTAAATAAACTTCATGAATTACTATAATTTTAAGGGGTATTATAAGAAATTATAAAGGATTTCCAAAGATATTGTGTTAAGCTTATGTTATTCCGTTTTAAGAGACGATACTTGTAATCTAAGCGTCTTTAACTATATACAAAGGTTAAGGTTAGATATATATTAAACCTTTTAGCATTGGTTTAAGTACGGTAGAATTCACTCTCAAAATCTTTAGTAAATTTGTACTTTCTCACAAGGGTAAAAAAATATAAAAATATAAAAATTCAGATATCATGAAATACATTAATATTCTAGTTCAAAATGAAGCTAAAATTGCAACGATTACCATTAATCGTCCGAATAAATTAAATGCTTTAAACCGAGACACTATTCAAGAATTACACAACGCATTTCGTGAACTTGACGAAGATAAAAACATAAAAGCCATTATCATCACCGGTAGCGGAGAAAAAGCATTTGTTGCAGGCGCCGATATTGCCGAATTTTCTAATTTTTCAGAGAAAGAAGGTGGTGAATTAGCAAAAGAAGGACAAGAGCGTTTATTCGATTTTGTGGAAAATTTAGCAACTCCTGTTATTGCAGCAGTAAACGGTTTTGCACTCGGCGGTGGATTAGAATTAGCAATGGCGTGCCATTTTAGAATTGCCAGCGACAATGCCAAAATGGGCTTGCCAGAAGTTTCTCTAGGGGTTATCCCAGGCTATGGCGGTACACAACGACTACCTCAGTTAATAGGAAAAGGCAGAGCTAATGAAATGATTATGTCTGCACGAATGATTGATGCGCAAAAAGCATTAGCGTACGGACTCGTTAATGAAGTAGTTGCTCAGCAAGAGTTATTACCACTTTGTAAAAAAATGGCGAGTAGCATATCAAATAATTCGTCAGTAGCCATAAGTTATGCAATAAAAGCGGTAAATGCTGGTTTTAGTAGTAGTGTAGATGGTTATGTAGAAGAAATTAAAGCTTTTGGAGCGTGTTTTGGTACTAAAGATTTTAAAGAAGGTACTACTGCTTTTTTAGAAAAAAGAAAAGCTAATTTCGAATAACCATCACAAAATTAAAACCCTACTGTATGCGTATTAAAAATTTAGTTTTATTGCTTTTTATGG
>JANQTG010000126.1 GCA_030731855.1 Cellulophaga sp.
AAAAACCTTAAAACAAAGTCCAGTTCAATTGCTGCATTGCAATCGTATGAGCATATAAGTCTAAAACAAGAAGACTTTTTTACCTTTTTATCGGAGCGCAAAGGAGTATAAATCTAAAATCGCTGTACTTAGGCTAAGCTCAATGGCCAGAAGATTAGTTCAACTAAAACTATGCTATTTATAGCTTCGCTAACTTTCAAAATTGAGCTTCACTAATAAAAATTCAAATTCAATCAAATTCAATATTGTTCAACAACTGACTTTACAATATATTTGCAGCTTCTAAATTAAATTACATGATTAAGATTACTTTACCTGATGGTAGTATTAGAGAAATAGCTAAAGGTAGTTCCCCGATGGATATTGCTATGAGTATTAGTGAAGGTTTTGCAAGGAACGTTATTTCTGCGAAATTTAACGATACTGTAGTTGAAACCACAACCGCTTTACAAGAAGACGGGACTCTTATTCTGTATACTTGGAATGATAAAGAAGGTAAAAAGGCTTTTTGGCATTCATCATCTCACGTAGTTGCACAAGCATTAGAGGAATTATATCCAGGCGTAAAACTAACAATAGGACCAGCTATCGATAATGGATTTTATTATGATATTGATTTGGGTGATAAAAGCATTTCTGACAAAGACTTCCCCGAAATAGAGAAGAAAGCTTTAGAAATTGCAAGAGGTAAGCACGATTTTAAAATGAGAGCTATTAGCAAAGCAGAAGCGCTTACTACATATAAAGAACAACATAATGAATATAAAGTAGAGCTTATAGAAAATCTTGAGGATGGTACGATAACGTTTTGCGATCATGACAGCTTTACTGATTTATGCAGAGGTGGTCATATACCTAATACAGGTATTATAAAAGCCATTAAAATATTAAGCGTTGCTGGAGCATACTGGCGAGGTGACGAGAAGAAACCACAATTGACTAGAGTTTATGGCATATCATTCCCTAAACAAAAAGAATTAACAGAATATCTAGAATTATTAGAACAAGCCAAGCAAAGAGATCACAGAAAACTAGGAAGAGAACTAGAACTTTTTACTTTTTCAGCTAAAGTTGGTCAAGGTTTACCTTTGTGGTTACCTAAAGGTGCCGCTTTAAGAGAGCGATTAGAGAATTTTTTAAAGAAAGCTCAGAAAAAAGCGGGATACGAAATGGTGGTTACGCCGCATATTGGACAGAAAGAATTATACGTAACCTCTGGTCATTATGCAAAATATGGAGAAGACAGCTTTCAACCTATAAGAACGCCTAAAATGGACGAGGAGTTTTTATTAAAACCAATGAACTGTCCACACCATTGCGAAATATATAATTTTAAGCCACATTCTTATAAAGATTTACCAAAGCGTTTTGCCGAATTTGGTACAGTTTATAGATATGAACAAAGTGGAGAATTACATGGACTTACAAGAGTTCGTGGGTTTACACAAGATGACGCACATATATTTTGTACCGCAGACCAGTTAGATCAAGAATTTAAAAACGTTATAGATCTTTCTTTATATGTTTTAGGTTCTTTAGGCTTTGATAATTTTACAGCTCAGGTTTCTGTTCGTGATTTAGACAAGCCAGAAAAGTACATTGGTTCTGTTGAAAATTGGGAAAAAGCGGAAAATGCAATTATTAATGCCGCAAAAGAAAAAGGCTTAAATTTTGTTATAGAAAAAGGGGAAGCCGCTTTCTATGGTCCGAAGTTAGATTTTATGGTAAAAGATGCCTTAGGAAGACAGTGGCAATTAGGTACCATTCAGGTAGATTACAACCTGCCAGAACGTTTTGATTTAAATTATAAAGGTAGTGACAACGAACTACATAGACCGGTAATGATTCACAGAGCTCCTTTCGGAAGTATGGAGCGATTTATTGCTCTTTTATTAGAGCATACAGGTGGTAATTTTCCACTTTGGCTAATTCCGGAACAAGCGATTATTTTACCAGTTAGCGAGAAACATGAAAAATATGCGGAAAAAGTTTTAAAATCGCTAGAAAAACACGAAATTCGCGCCCAAGTTGACGCTAGAAACGAAACGGTTGGCAAGAAAATACGAGAAGCAGAAATGAATAAAATACCATTTATGCTGATTGTAGGAGAAAATGAAGAGGCCGAAAATACTATTTCCGTTAGAAGACATGGTGGTGAAGATTTAGGTTCAATTACCATAAAAAGCTTTGAAGAATTAGTCTCTACAGAAATAAATAGCACTTTAAAACCGTTTTAAACAGCATACTCAAGAAAAAAAGCGACCTTAATAACAAGAGGTAAAAGAAAAAAAAGAAGTTTAATTAAAAAGATTTAGTCATAGCAATTAGAAAAAGATTTAGACCTCAACCGCGTAGGGAAGACAAAAACCCTCATAAAATTAACGAGCAAATACTTTCTCCGAAAGTCAGGTTGGTAGGTGATAATGTAGAAGTGGGTGTTTACCCAATTCGGGAAGCATTAAACAAAGCAGAAGAATTAGAGTTAGATTTGGTAGAGATATCGCCTAACGCTGAACCTCCTGTTTGTAAAATAACGGATTATAAAAAGTTTCTATACGAACAAAAGAAGCGCGAAAAAGCTATTAAGGCTAAAGCGACAAAGGTTATTGTAAAAGAAATAAGATTTGGTCCGCAAACAGATGATCATGATTACGAATTTAAAAAGAAACACGCCGAAAAGTTTCTGAAAGATGGCGCAAAGCTAAAAGCATATGTTTTCTTTAAAGGAAGATCAATTGTTTATAAAGATCAAGGTGAAATTCTACTACTTAAGTTAGCTTCTGAATTAGAAGACTTAGGAAAGGTAGAACAGATGCCTAGATTAGAAGGAAAAAGAATGACCATGTTCATTGCTCCTAAAACGAGTAAAAAATAAAATACCAATCGCAAGTCTTTTGCCTGTGATGTAAAAATAATAGACTGCTGGCTTTTGCTGGCAGTTTGAATGATAATAAGTGAGATAATTAAATAAACTAGGAACAAGATGCCTAAACAAAAAACAAAATCCAGCGCTAAAAAGCGATTTAAACTTACAGGTTCTGGTAAAATCAAAAGAAAGCACGCTTTTAAGAGCCACATTCTAACGAAGAAATCTAAAAAACGTAAGCTTGCGTTAACACATTCAGGTCTAGTACATGAAGCAGATGTTAACAGTATTAAAGAACAATTACGTTTAAAGTAATTATTCTATTTTAAGGTAAATTAATATTAACCATGGAGTTAGGCCAATAAAAGAATTCAGAATTTTGAATTCATAATTCAGAATTAGGAGTCGCCTACTACAAAAACAATTTAAAAGTATGCCAAGATCAGTAAATTCAGTAGCTTCAAGAGCCAGAAGAAAAAAGGTAATGAAGCAAGCCAAAGGTTACTTTGGAAGACGTAAAAACGTTTGGACAGTAGCTAAAAATGCGGTTGAAAAAGCAATGTTATATGCTTATAGAGATCGTAGAAACAAGAAAAGAACTTTTCGTGCCTTATGGATCACTCGTATAAATGCAGGTGCCCGTTTACACGGAATGTCTTATTCTCAGTTTATGGGAAACATCAAAGCTAACAAAATCGAATTAAACCGTAAGGTTTTAGCCGATTTAGCGATGAATCACCCAGAAGCTTTTAAAGCTATCGCTCAAAAAATAAAGTAACAACAATATATCTCACTTATCAAAAAATCCGATTCTTACGAATCGGATTTTTTTTATGCAATTAATTACCAAAAACTGTCAATACCAATCTTCTACCCGTTGCATTATTTCTATGTTCTCCCAAATATATTCCCTGCCAAATACCCAAGTTTAATTTTCCATTACTAATTGGTATTTGAACCGAATTTCCCAATAATGAGGCTTTAATATGTGCTGGCATATCATCAGATCCTTCATAATTGTGTTGGTAATAGGGGGCATTTTCCGGAATCATTTTATTGATGTGACTTTCAAAATCTAAGCGTACTGTAGGGTCTGCATTTTCATTGATGGT
>JANQTG010000127.1 GCA_030731855.1 Cellulophaga sp.
GTGAAATTGCAGCAGATGCAAAAGCAAAAGGAAGTTCTTTTTATAAAGATTTAATTGATTGCTACGTAGCTTATGGTTTTTATAAAGAAAAATTAATTTCCTTAACCAAAAAAGGAATGGATGGCGCTGCGGAAATTAAACAAATGATGATCGATTTCAAGGAAAACCCTGTTGTTGCGATCGATGGTTCTAAAGTAATTATTGTGGACGATTACAATACATCAACCTCTAAAAACATCAAAACTGGTGAAATAACTAAGATTGATATTCCGACTTCAAACGTATTAATTTACACCACCGAAGATGGCACGCGAATGGCAGCCAGACCAAGCGGCACGGAACCTAAAATTAAATTTTATTTTAGCATCAATTCCACCTTAGATAAAGCAGAAAACTATAAAAAAGTAAATGCAACATTAGAAGCTAAAATAGAACGTATTTTGAGCGAACTCAAATTGAATTAATGGAGTATTACAAGAAAATTCTTCGCTTTGCGAAACCCTATGCAAATTATGGCTATCTAAACATTATTTTTAATGTACTTTATGCTTTGTTTAGTGCACTTTCGTTTGCGGCCCTAATGCCAATGCTTAATGTATTATTTGATAAAAACAAACAATTAGATATTGCACCTGAATATAACGGTATTGCCAATCTTAATGCCTATTTCTTGGACTATATGAATTACCAAGTGACTCAGTTTGCTGCAGATGATAAAATGAAAGGTCTAGTGCTTGTAATTGGGCTTGTTATTGTTCTTTTTTTGTTGAAGAATTTGGCGAATTATTTTGCTATGTATTTTATTACGTTTCTTAGAAACGGCGTTTTAAAAGATGTGCGTAATGCGATGTATAAAAAAATTACAGACTTACCTATTTCATTCTATTCCGAAAAAAGAAAAGGCGACGTTATTGCCCGAATTACTTCTGATGTTTTAGAAATTCAACATTCGTTCTTGTCGGTTTTAGAATTGATTATTCGAGAACCATTAACCATTATTTTTACGATTGCAGTGATGTTTTTAATTAGTGCTAAGCTTACCGTATTCGTATTTATATTTATTCCAATTTCAGGCTATATTATTTCATTGATCGGGAAATCGTTAAAAAAACAATCAGACGATGTTCAAAGAGAACAAGGCGAATTTTTATCGGTTGTTGAGGAAACTTTAGGCGGACTCAAAGTAATTAAAGCCTATAACTCAGAATCTCTTTTTTATAAAACTTTCACCAACTCTACCACTCGGTTTTTCAATTTCTCTAACAAACTATTAAACCGCCAAAATTTAGCCTCGCCATCAGGAGAGTTTTTAGGAATTTTAACGATAGGTGTTTTATTATGGTTTGGAGGAAAAATGGTCTTAGTTGAAAAAACATTAGATGCCACATCTTTTATTACTTATATGACTTTAGCCTATGGCGTTTTAACACCTGCAAAAGCGATTAGTAAAGCCATTTACGGAGTTAAAAAAGGAAACGCAGCAGCGGAACGTGTTTTAGAAATTTTAGAAACAGAAAATACCATTTCAGAAAAACCTGATGCCATTAATAAGTCTGACTTTACCGAAAGCGTGGAACTGAAAAATATCAGTTTTAAATATGAAGACGACTATGTATTGAAAAACTTTAATTTAATTGTTCCAAAAGGACAAACAGTGGCTTTAGTGGGGCAATCTGGGAGCGGAAAAAGTACTATTGCCAACTTAGTTACACGTTTTTACGATGTAAATGAAGGCGAAATTTTAATCGATAATATCAATATAAAAGACTTTAAAAAGGAGTCCTTACGTGGACTCTTAGGTTTGGTAACGCAAGATTCTATTCTCTTTAATGATACCGTAAAAAATAACATTAGCTTAGGTAAAGAGAATGCTACCAATGAAGAAATTATGGAAGCAGCTAAAATTGCCAATGCTCATGATTTTATCTCGGAATTACCAGATGGCTACAACACTAATATTGGGGATAGTGGTAATAAATTAAGTGGCGGTCAAAAGCAACGTTTATCCATTGCTAGAGCCGTTTTAAAGAATCCACCAATTATGATTCTCGATGAAGCTACCTCAGCTTTAGATACGGAAAGCGAACGTTTAGTACAAGATGCCTTAGAAAAAATGATGCGCAACCGAACGTCTATCGTAATTGCGCACCGTTTATCTACCATTCAAAATGCAAACACTATTGTAGTGCTACAAAAAGGCGAAATCGTAGAACAAGGTTCACATACCGAACTTTTAGCCGCTAATGGAGTATATAAAAAATTGGTTACTATGCAATCTTTGGGGTAATTCGGTTATTATGTTCTGGGTATTGGGCATTGGCACAATAAGTTTCACACTTCGACTAGGCTCAGTGCAAGGGTTTCCGTATTAACGTTTTTTTAGCTCCTATGGATTACCAAGCCTTCCTATAAAACAAATAGTACCTGTGAAACGTTCTCGGATCACATAAACAAAAGGGCGGTTCGCTACAAAAGCAGGCGAAACTGATGTATTTATAATCTCAATTCCAGTAACCGCTGCTGCCTCTGTACCTTGTTCATTTACTTCAATAAAAGTTTTTTGGAATACTCGCGAAACACGTAACTGTGCATCTTTATTAATTTTACTTAAATCAGCCTCATTGGTAAACATTATCCCTAAACCTAAGTCCCTTAGTTCGTCATTAAGCCCATTTTGATAAGACGATTTAAAACGAGGCAAACTTATTGAAATATCTGCAAAACGACCCTCAGTAAAAATAGTTTCCCAAACTTCTGAGCTTAGGTTCTCTACAACTTCGCTTGTTGTTCTATTCTCATTAGGAAGCAATACTACCATTTCAAAGCGCTTTTCTTTATAGGGCAAAACAATCGCCGAAAATAATTCCGATCTAAAATTTAGAACCTTAGCTTGCATATTCATCATAGAAACTTCTTTACCGGTTTCTAAACTCGTAAAAAAAGGTGCTAATTGAGTCTTATCTTTGTCAAATTTATTCTGCCAGTCCGACTTAAAATAAGTTGCATTTGCCAAAAAAAGGACGGTTCCTGAATCAAATTCCTCAATTAATTTATCTATCCTTCCATTGGTGTTATTACTTGACCAATTGTTTATTTTCGTCACAGTACTTGGATCTTGAAAATCAACATTGGCAACTTCACTCTTATAAAACTCCTTATTGATATTTATAAACGCTGTTTCTATCGGAAAATCATTTTGAGCCCAAATACCGTTCACTAGACCAAATGAAACCCCACTAGAGTTCGCTATAAGTGACGTCATTAACGTTTGGTTAAAAGCATTAACTTCTGATAAATTATAACCACTACCAAGAGTTATATCAAAAGCATTTTTAGTTTCGCCTGCAACTCCATTATGCACCATACCTAGAGCTAATGATAAACTTATTGGAGATACCATATAATTAGGCTTATCCTCATTCTGAACAACTGTTTTGAAAAAATCAATGGCAAAATCGTTATTATTGGCGATCATTACCTTTGCAGCGACTGTTTGCAACTCAGGATTTTCTTCAAAAACAATGACATCAGTTCCATTTTCGCAGGAAAAAATTAACACTAAAAGAAAAAAGAAAGCTAGTTGTTTTAGTTTCATAATATTCATTATTTATTAATAGATGCTCAAAATTAAAATAGTTGCGTTATAAACATAGGAATTTAATTAAACCTTTTCTTAATTTTAAAGTCTTACTAACATCTTTAGACAAACCAATTTGATTTCAGAAGAACTTTTAGTCGAACAATTGCAAGCGTCCGCTACACAAGCGTCTGCTTTTCAAGTATTGGTCGACACATACAAAGAGCGACTTTATTGGCACATCCGTCGAATTGTATTAAATCATGATGATGCGGATGATGTTTTACAAAATACTTTTATAAAAGTATTTAGAAGCATTGGCGGTTTTAAAGGAGAAAGCAAACTATATTCTTGGATATACCGCATTGCCACTAATGAAGCATTAACTTTTATCAAAGAAAAAACTAAAAAACTAGGGATTTCTAATACTGAACTACAAGAAAAAATGATTCAAAATTTAGAGAGTGATGTCTATTTTGAAGGCGATTATATTCAAATACAACTTCAAAAAGCGATTGCGACACTTCCTGAAAAACAAAAATTGGTTTTTAATATGAAGTATTTTCAAGAACTTAAATACGAAGAAATATCTGATATACTAGGTACTTCTGTAGGAGCTTTAAAGGCTTCTTATCATTTAGCCATTAAAAAATTAGAAAGCTTTTTAATTGAAAATTAAACCTTTTAACACATTGATAGTCTTATAACTGATGAAGAAAAAAGTAAACGACTTTAAAATTCCTGAAAACTACTTAGATAGTTTTACCACTAAATTAATGGTAAAATTGACTGATGAAGTTATTGTGGAAAAAAAACAAGATGGTTTTAAAGTTCCAGACAATTATTTTGATTCATTACACGACACTTTATCGCAAAAAATACAAAGACCACAACCAAAAGTTGTGCAACTTAATCCGTTTAAAAAATACTATTACGTAGCAGCTGTTGCAGCAGTCCTACTCATTTTTGTGGGCCTTAATTATGATAGTGAAACAGAAATTACTTTTGACGACCTTGAAATTTCAGCAATTGAAAGTTTTATTTATGAAGACGCTTTAGAATTTAGCACTTACGAACTTGCCGAAATGTTACCTATAGATGAAGTAGAAATTAAAGATATTATCGAAAATCAGTTCAATGATGAAAATATAATTGATTATTTAGATAATAATATTGACAATTTTGAAGAATTAAATTTAGATCCCAATGAATAAATTAAAAACAATATTAGTCCTTACTATTATGTTATCGAGTGTCTTATTTTATGGGCAACGAAACGTAGATAAGGAACAAATAAAAACCTTAAAAATTGCATTTTTAACAGAAAAATTGAATCTTTCTACAAAAGAAGCACAGAGCTTTTGGCCTATTTACAATAGTTACGAAGAATCGAAAGATAAATTACGAGATAAGGGGTACAACGAAATTCGGTCTAAAATAAAAGACGCAGATCAACTTTCTGAAAACCAAGCAGCTGAACTTATTAAAAAAGTAATACAGCATGAAAATGAAGAAAATAAAATATTTGAAGATTTTTCTAGTAAAGTAACCAAAGTAATAAGCTCAAAAAAAATGCTGATTTTATTGCGCTCTGAAGACGAATTTAAGCGACAATTAATTCGCCAGTACCACGAAAAGAATAGAAAAAACATGCCTTAGTGCTACAGGAAGGATAATTTCCCTACCCGAAATCTCCTCCTCCTGAAATTTCCCCTCCCGAAATTACGAAAATGTAATTTCGACCTCCCCGAAGGGGAGGTAAAATAGACTGTTTTTTATAACCTCTCTGATTTTCAGTTATTCATTTTTAATTTTAAGCTTTCAACTTTCCATTTTTCAATTATTCATTATTCCTTATTAACTATTCATTATTTAAACCTCAATTTAGCTACCCTATTTTTCCCAGCAGCGTAGGCAACCGTATCGTTTTTAAATCTTATGGTATAAAAAGATTCTTTTGATAGTTCTGTCCAGCTGCTTCCCATATCTTTTGAATAACTTATTCCGTTAAAACCGACAGCAACTAATCCATATCCGTCCGAATTTGGAATGAACTGCACACAACTTTTATAACTTGGTTCAGCACCATCCGCTACCAATTGCCATGTTTTTCCTCCGTCTTTGGTCAAGGCTTTATTCTTTGAGTTTTGGTCGGGTTTGGTATAATCGCCACCAATAGCAAACCCAATGTTTTCATCATAAAAATCAATACTATAAATGCCTTGAGTTTCTTCGGTATTGATAATAGGTGTTTGAATTATCTCCCAAGTTTTTCCTTTATCAGCGGAATAAAAAACACGGCCTTTTGTTGTCGCTACCCAAGTTTTATCGTCTATCGTTTTAATATTGGTATTGCTAGCGGCAAAAGCGCCTTCACCCTTCATACTTTTTGGTAATTCAGAACAAGCTAGTTTTTGCCAAGTTTTACCACCGTTTCTAGTTATGATGATTGATAAGCAACCATCCATACTATCGCCAATAGCAATCCCTTCTTCATTATTCCAAAACGTCATCGCATCATAAAAAACATTCTCCGCTTCTTCTTTATATACGAGTTCAAACTGACCTGAATCGCCCGTTTTATAAAGCAAAGCAGGATTTGCAACCGACAAAACAAACACATCTTTCGCCGTATGCGCTATAGCCCTAAACTCTGGTAAAATAGAATCGAACTGCTGCGTTTTTGTAAAAACCTTACCGCTTGCCAAGTCAATTGACCCAATGAATCCTTTATTTGCAGAAAATGCCAAACTTTCATCTATAATTTCAATAGCTCTAATACTTAAGGAATCTTCATAAATAGTTTCTACACTTACGGAACTAAACGTTTTAACTTGTTTTTCTTCTTGACAAGAAAACAGACCTATTGATAAAATTACGAGTAGCACATATTTCATGATGATTGAATTTTAGAGGATTAAAATAAAAATAACAAAAGTCAACTAGTAAATGTCGAAAGCTTACGGACATTTGACTTTCGACCTTAGACTTTCAGGCATTTATATTAATTTGATCAAAAATAAAAGGAATAGCTTCTAAAACAATACCTTTGCGCCTTTAAATTTATAAAACCAACACAATGAAACTACATAGAAATTTGGTATTTGCCGTGGTTGATGCCTTAAACCTAATTTTTAATGAAGGAGAGTATGCCGATAAAGTAGTTCAAAAAGTATTAAAATACGACAAACGTTGGGGTGCTCGCGATAGAGGTTTTATTGCTGAAACCACCTATGAAATTGTACGTTACAAACGTTTATATACCGAGATTGCCGAAGTAAAAGCTCCTTTTAGTAGACCTAATTTATTTCGATTGTTTGCTGTTTGGGCGGTATTAAGAGGAATCGAATTGCCCGATTGGAAACAAATTGAGCTCGTACCAGAACGTAAAATAAAAGGTCGTTTTGATGAATTATCAAAAATCAGAAAATTCAAAGAATCTATCCCCGATTGGATAGATGAATTAGGCGAAAAATCATTAGGAGAAAAGCGTTGGGCGAGAGAATTACATGCCTTAAACCAACAAGCAGAAGTGATTTTAAGGGTAAATACGCTAAAAACCACTAAAGAGGCTTTACGTAAAGAGCTTTTAGAAAACGGAATCGACTGTGAACCTATCAAAGGCTACAAAGACGCTTTGAAATTAGCAGAACGAGGTAATGTATTCACTACTGAAGCTTTCAAAAATGGTTTTTTTGAAGTGCAAGATGCCTCTTCACAGCTAGTCGCTGAATTTTTAGAAGTTGAACCTGGGCAACGTGTGATTGACACCTGCGCTGGTGCTGGAGGAAAAACGCTACATATTGCAGCACTTATGGAGAACAAAGGGCAGTTAATTGCGATGGATATTTATGAAAACAAACTCAAAGAACTAAAACGTAGAGCTAAACGTAACGGTGCTTTTAATATTGAACCTAGAGTCATCGATTCTACTAAAGTCATTAAAAAACTTACCGAAAAAGCAGATCGTATTTTAATTGATGCGCCTTGTACTGGATTAGGTGTTTTGCGTAGAAACCCTGATGCTAAATGGAAATTAGAGCCCGAATTTTTAGAAAAAATTAAAGCCACACAACAAGAAATTTTAAGAAGCTATAGTAGAATGTTAAAACCAGAAGGCAAAATGGTGTATGCAACCTGTTCTATTCTTCCTCAAGAAAATAACGATCAAGTTAAATCTTTTTTAGCGTCAGAAGAAGGTGCAGATTTTAGATTGATAAAAGAAAACAAAGTATCTGCTGCCGAAAGTGGTTATGATGGATTTTATATGGCATTGTTGGAGAAAGTGGCAACAAAAAGTAAAATAGCCTAATTTTTAAAGTAATCAACAATTCCCCTAAAAACTGTTAACTATTCTCAAAAAAATATCTTTGAAAAAATCGTAAATTTGCGCTTTCTTAAAACGAACAACACGCGCAAATGATTCACTTTTTCGGAAACACCAACACCAAAGTTTTTGCTGTACAAACCAAAAACGAAATTTCAGAAGAAAACATAACAAAATTGACTTGGTTATTTGGCAACCAACCCAAAATAAATGCGGCGTCACTCGACGCCTTTTTTGTTGGTCCAAGAGCGGCGATGATTACGCCTTGGAGTACGAATGCTACAGAGATTACTCAGAATATGGGCATTGAAGGTATTATCCGAATAGAAGAATTCAAAGCTTCGAACGCCGAGGATCAAAATTTTGATCCTATGTTATTGCAAAAGTATAGCAGTTTACATCAAGATATTTTTAGCGTAGCCATTTCTCCAGAGAAAATTTTAGAAATTGATGATATTGCATTTTACAACCAAAAAGAGGGTTTAGCCCTTAATGACGAAGAGGTTAACTACCTCAATAATTTATCTAAAAAATTAGATAGAAAACTAACAGATTCTGAGGTTTTCGGTTTTAGTCAAGTGAATTCTGAACATTGTCGCCATAAAATATTTAACGGCACATTTGTGATTGATGGCAAAGAAATGCCATCATCACTTTTTAAATTGATTAAAAAAACATCGCAAGAACATCCGAATACGATTGTATCGGCTTATAAAGATAATGTGGCATTTGTGAAAGGTCCGAAAGTGGTACAATTTGCGCCTAAAACTGCTGATAAGCCCGATTTCTATCAAGAGCAAGATTTCGAATCGGTAATTTCTTTGAAAGCAGAAACGCATAATTTCCCGACCACCGTAGAACCTTTTAACGGTGCCGCAACAGGCGCTGGTGGGGAAATTAGAGACCGTTTAGCAGGTGGCAAAGGTTCGCTTCCTTTAGCAGGAACAGCGGTATATATGACGGCCTATTCGCGGTTGGAAGACGGGCGCGATTGGGAAAACGGCATGCCAGCGCGTGAATGGTTGTACCAAACGCCAATGGATATCTTAATCAAAGCATCGAACGGAGCGTCTGATTTTGGAAATAAATTCGGACAACCGCTGATTTCTGGTTCTGTTTTGACCTTTGAGCACGCTGAGACTTCGACTACGCTCAGCCACCGCAGGTTAGCGTATGACAAAGTCATTATGCAAGCAGGTGGTATTGGCTATGGAAAAGCAGAGCAAGCGATAAAAGATAAACCGCAAACAGGCGATAAAATTGTAATTCTGGGTGGTGATAACTACCGAATCGGAATGGGTGGTGCTGCTGTTTCTAGCGCTGACACGGGCGAATTTAGTGCTTCGATTGAATTAAATGCGGTGCAACGCTCGAATCCTGAAATGCAAAAACGTGCTGCAAATGCAGTTCGTGGCATGGTAGAAAGTGATGTAAATAGCATTGTTTCTATTCACGATCATGGAGCAGGCGGACATTTAAATTGCTTATCCGAATTGGTAGAAGAAACTGGCGGCAAAATAGATTTAGACAAACTCCCAGTTGGCGATCCTACACTTTCTGCAAAAGAAATTATTGGGAACGAATCACAAGAACGTATGGGCTTAGTGATTGGAAAGCAAGATATTGACCTACTCCAACGAATTGCAGAACGCGAGCGTTCTCCGATGTATGAAGTGGGCGAGGTTACTGGAAATGACAGATTTACTTTTGAATCCAAAACCACAGGGGAAAAACCAATGGATTTGGCATTGGAAGATATGTTTGGTAGCTCTCCAAAAACGATTATGACAGATGTTACCGTAAAAAGAAATTACGAGAATCCTGAGTACTCTTTAGAATTTTTTCATGATTATTTAGATCAAGTTTTACAATTAGAAGCGGTAGCCTGCAAAGATTGGCTCACCAACAAAGTAGATCGTTGTGTCGGTGGTAAAGTAGCCAAACAACAATGTGCTGGACCTTTACAATTGCCCTTGAATAATTGCGGTGTAATGGCTTTAGATTATAAAGGCAAGGAAGGTATTGCCACCTCTATAGGTCACGCTCCTATTGCTGCTTTAATCAATCCCGCAGCAGGAAGCAAAAATGCGATTACCGAAGCCTTAACCAATATTATTTGGGCACCTTTGAAAGATGGATTAGAGTCCGTTTCACTTTCTGCAAATTGGATGTGGCCATGTAAAAATGAAGGTGAAGATGCACGTTTATACGAAGCTGTGCAAGCGGTATCGGACTTTTCGATTGCTTTAGGCATCAACGTACCTACAGGAAAGGACTCCCTTTCTATGAAGCAGAAATATAAAGATGGTGATGTAATTTCTCCAGGCACTGTCATTATCTCAGCCGCTGGGAATTGCAATGATATTACGAAAGTCGTAGAACCTGTATTGCAGAAAAAAGGCGGTTCAATTTATTATATAAACTTATCTCAAGATTCTTATAAACTTGGTGGTTCTTCTTTTAACCAAATCCTGAATAAAATTGGTAGCGATGCACCAACGGTGACCGATCCTGCTTTTGTAAAAAACACCTTTAACACCCTTCAATCTTTAATAAAAGAAGGTCAAATTGTAGCGGGACACGATGTGGCTTCCGGCGGTTTAATTACTACTTTATTAGAGCTATGTTTTGCTGATGTTGATTTAGGGGCTGAATTGAACTTGACGAGTTTAGGTGATGTAGATACAATTCAATTATTATTTTCTGAAAATTCAGGCATCGTTTTCCAAGCAAAAGACGATCAAAAAGTAGAAGAAGTTTTAACAAAAGCTAAAGTTGATTTTCATAATATTGGAAAAGTGACGTCCGAACCCATGCTCAGCATCAAAAACGGAAGTATGGAAATGGGTTTAAATATCAACTCCCTTCGTGATACTTGGTTTAAAACATCGTACTTATTAGATAACAAACAAACTGCAAATGGTTTGGCGAAAGCTCGATTTGATAATTATAAGAATCAAGCTTTATCCTATACATTCCCAAAAGATTTTACTGGCACCATGGCGAGCGTGTCTGCCGAAAAGACAGGTGAAGCGAAGCAATCTATTGAAGTTAAACAGATTGCTTCGGAAGTTAGCCCTGCGGGCTTACTTTTTCGCAATGGGCGTCCCAAAGCAGCTATTCTAAGAGAAAAAGGAAGCAACTCGGAGCGAGAAATGGCAAATGCGATGTTTTTAGCTGGTTTTGATGTTAAAGATGTACACATGACCGATTTGATTTCCGGTCGAGAAACCTTAGAAGATATTCAGTTTATTGGTGCTGTAGGCGGATTCTCGAACTCCGATGTTTTAGGAAGTGCCAAAGGTTGGGCTGGTGCCTTTAAATACAATGAAAAAGCGAATACGGCATTGAAGAATTTCTTTGACAGACCAGACACTTTATCGGTAGGGATTTGTAATGGTTGTCAGTTGTTTATGGAATTAGATTTGGTAAACCCAGAACACCATACGCATGGAAAAATGACGTATAACGACTCTCAGAAACACGAAAGTAATTTTACTTCAGTTATCATTCAAAAAAATAATTCTGTAATGCTCTCCTCTTTGGAAGGCACAAGATTAGGGGTTTGGATTTCGCACGGAGAAGGTAAGTTTAGTTTACCACTTTCGGAGTCGGACTATAACATTGTGGCGAAATACGGGTATGAAAGTTACCCAGCGAACCCGAATGGTAGTGATTTTAATACCGCTATGCTTTGTGATACTACAGGCCGCCATTTAGTGACCATGCCACATATTGAACGTTCTATTTTCCCATGGAATTGGGCGCACTACCCTAGCGATAGAAAAGATGAAGTTTCCCCTTGGTTAGCAGCTTTTGTGAATGCTAAAAAATGGATTGAGAAGAAATAAAATAATTTTCATCTAAAAAAATAAAACCTAAGACCACTAAAAGCAATAAGGTGCTCTTAGGTTTTACTACTAATATTAAATCCTCAAAAAATAGTTAATATTTTTAGCAATCTAATTTTAATAAAGTCTTTTTCCTTATTTTGCACAAACAAACTACAAACTATTTATGCAAAATATAACCCGCCTTTTCGATTTTCCTTACTATCAATTAGAAAAATATAACTTAAACGTTGCCTTTGGAACTAAATATGGTAGCGAGTGGAAAACCATATCAACCAAAGAATATGTTGAAAAAGCTAATGCTATAAGTCGCGCTTTATTACGTATGGACGTAAAAGCGAACGACAAAATTGCATTAATTTCCATGAGTAATAGAACCGAATGGAATATCATGGATATTGGCGTTTTACAACTAGGCGCTCAAACCGTACCAATATATCCCACTATTTCCGAGGAAGATTACGCCTATGTTTTAAATCATTCTGAATCTAAATATTGCTTCGTATCCTGCGAAGAAGTATATCAAAAAGTAAAAGCTATTCAAAGTCAAGTACCGTCCCTAAAAGAAGTTTATTCATTCGATTCTTTATCTGATTGTAAGAACTGGACGGAAGTTTTAAAACTAGGAGAAGAGACATCGAATCAAGAAGAAGTTGAAAAACTTAAAGATGCCGTGGATAAAGATGATTTAGCCACTTTAATATATACCTCAGGAACAACAGGGAAACCTAAAGGTGTAATGTTATCACATGATAATATCGTTAGTAACGCCTTAGAAAGTTTTAAAAGAATTCCTTTAGAATTGGGGAACTCAAAAGCCCTTAGTTTTTTACCGGTTTGTCATATCTACGAGCGGATGCTTATTTATTTATACCAATATTGTGGTACCAGTATCTATTTTGCACCAATAGACCAAATTAGCGATTATGCCAAAGAGGTTAAACCAAATGTGATGACCGCGGTACCAAGGTTACTCGAAAAGGTTTACGACAAAATCATAGCCAAAGGAACGGATTTAACAGGAATTAAGAAAAAATTATTCTTTTGGGCGGTGGAATTAGGTTTACAATACGAGCCTTACGGAAAAAATGGATGGTGGTACGAGAAAAAGTTAGGCCTCGCTAGAAAACTTATTTTTAGTAAATGGAAAGAAGCTCTAGGTGGAAATTTATCTGTAATGGCCTCAGGTAGTGCGGCATTGCAACCCCGTTTGGCAAGAGTATTTAATGCCGCTGAATTTGGTGTTATGGAAGGTTATGGACTTACAGAAACGTCTCCTGTAGTTTCGGTAAATGATATGCGAAATGGCGGTTTTAGAATTGGTACTGTCGGTAAACTCTTAGAGCGAACAGAAGTTAAAATTGCGACTGATGGTGAAATCTGCGTTAAAGGACCTCAAGTAATGTTAGGATATTACAAAGACCCCATAAAAACAGCGGAAGTTATGATTGATGGTTATTTTCATACAGGAGATATCGGAGAAATTGATGCGGATGGCTTCTTAAAAATTACCGATCGTAAAAAAGAAATGTTTAAAACATCTGGTGGAAAATATGTAGCACCACAATTATTAGAAAATAGATTTAAACAATCCAGATTCATAGAGCAAGTTATGGTGGTTGGTGATGGTGAAAAAATGCCAGCTGCTTTAATCCAACTCGATTTCGATTTTGTTAAAAACTGGGCTAAAATTCATAAGGTAGAAGTCGGTACTAATGAAGAACTTGCTAAAAATCAAAAAGTAATTGCACGCGTTGCAGAAGAAGTTGAAACTGCGAACGAAAACTTTGCCAAATGGGAAAAAGTAAAAGCTTTTAAACTTACACCTGATATTTGGAGTATCGAGGAAGGTCACTTAACACCTACCATGAAACTAAAACGTAAAATTGTTAAGGAAAAATATATTGCTCTTTATAATGAAATTTACGAACATTAGTATTACTTAATAATTGCTAAAATTCATAAAAAAAGAGATTATCGCTAAGATTTAATCTCTTTTTTTAGTAAAATTTATTATGCATGCATAATAAATTTTACTATATTTGAGTTTTAGTACGTATAATGAAAGAACTTACCATAGACTATGCTTTAAGATCAACCTGGCAAGCAGTAGCTAGAATGTATAACGAAGAAGCAAAAATTTTTGAATCTACGATGGCAGTAGGCTTTACCTTGTTAAGTATAGATCCTAAAGAAGGTACACCTTCGACTTCTCTTGGTCCAAAAATGGGTATGGAAGCTACCAGTCTCTCAAGGATTCTTAAAAGTATGGAGGAAAAAGGTTTGATCGAAAGAAAACCGAATCCCAATGATGGTCGTGGCGTATTAATTCATCTGACCGATTTTGGTTTAGAAAAAAGAAAAGATTCTAAAGACGTTGTTTTACGATTTAATGAGGTTGTAAAAGAAAGTGTAACTCCAGAAAAATTAAATGCATTTTTTGAAGTTATCGAAACCATCAATAAACTAGTTTCAGATAAAAAGATTTATAGTAAAGATTCAAAAACAAATTATTAGTAATGAACTTGAAAAACAAACACATCAAAAAAATAGCTGTAATTGGCTCAGGAATTATGGGAAGCGGTATCGCTTGTCATTTTGCTAATATAGGCGTAGAAGTTTTATTATTGGATATCATTCCAAGAGAACCTAACGACAAAGAAAAGGCTAAAGGGCTAACTTTAGAAGATAAAATAGTTCGCAACAGGTTAGTAAACGATTCGTTACTTGCCGCGCTAAAATCAAAACCGTCTCCTATTTATCATGAAAAGTTCGCTAGTAGAATAACTACCGGTAATCTTGATGACGACCTTCATAAAGTATCAAAAGTAGATTGGATTATTGAGGTTGTGGTAGAACGCCTCGATATTAAAAAATCGGTTTTTGAAAAAATAGAAAAATACAGAACACCAGAAACCCTAATAACAAGTAATACTTCTGGGATTCCTATTCACTTTATGAGTGAAGGCAGAAGCGAAGATTTCCAGAAACATTTTTGTGGTACTCACTTTTTTAATCCGGCACGTTATTTAAAACTGTTTGAGATTATTCCTGGCCCTAAAACTTCTCCTGAGGTTTTAGCCTTTTTGAACGGATATGGCGAGCAGTTTTTAGGAAAAACATCTGTAGTTGCAAAAGATACACCAGCTTTTATTGGAAATAGAATCGGAATATTCAGTATTCAGAGTCTTTTTCATATGGTGAAAGAAATGGGAATGACGGTTGAAGAAGTGGACAAATTAACAGGTCCTGTAATTGGCCGACCAAAGTCTGCCACATTTAGAACCGTTGATGTGGTAGGTTTAGATACTTTAGTACATGTTGCTAATGGTATTGCAGACAATTGTAAAGAAGATGAGAAATTAGACTTGTTTAAACTACCCGATTTCATCAATACCATGATGGAAAACAAATGGTTAGGAAGCAAAACAGGACAAGGGTTTTATAAAAAGGAAAGAAATAAAGATGGTTTAAGTGAAATTTTAACGCTTGATTTAGATACGATGGACTATCGTTCAAATAAAAGAGCAAGTTTCGCAACCTTAGAATTAACGAAGACAATTGATAAGGTAGTTGATCGTTTTAAAGTTTTAGTCGATGGAAAAGATAAAGCTGGTGAGTTCTACAGAAAGAGTTTTGCTGCTTTATTTGCGTATGTTTCCCATAGAATTCCTGAAATTTCAGATGAATTATATAAGATAGATGATGCTATGAAAGCTGGTTTCGGCTGGGAACACGGCCCTTTCCAAATTTGGGATGCTATCGGTCTTGAAAAAGGACTTGAAATTATGAAAGCAGAAGGAGAAACTCCCGCTGCTTGGGTAAATGAAATGTTAACTAGCGGAACAAAATCATTCTACACAATAAAAGATGGTGCTACCTATTTCTATGATATTCCTAGTAAAAAAGCTTTAAAAGTTCCAGGGCAAGATGCTTTTATCATTTTAGATAATATCAGAAAATCAAAAGAAGTTTTCAAAAATAGTGGTGTTGTTGTCGAAGATTTAGGCGATGGCATTCTAAATGTAGAATTCCAATCTAAAATGAATACGATTGGCGGTGATGTTTTAGCCGGCTTAAACAAAGCGATTGATTTTGCTGAAAAAGATTTCCAAGGATTAGTTGTTGGAAACCAAGCAGCGAACTTCTCAGTTGGTGCAAATATTGGCATGATTTTCATGATGGCGGTGGAGCAAGAATATGATGAATTGAACATGGCTATTAAAATGTTTCAAGATACCATGATGCGCATGCGTTATTCTTCCATCCCAACAATTGCTGCACCGCACGGAATGGCTTTAGGTGGTGGTTGCGAATTATCATTACATGCTGATAAAGTGGTTGCTGCGGCAGAAACCTATATTGGCTTGGTTGAATTTGGTGTAGGTGTTATCCCAGGTGGTGGTGGTTCAAAAGAATTCGCTGTTAGAGCACAGGATTTATTCCGAAAAGGTGATGTTGAATTGAATGTTTTACAAGAATATTTCCTAACCATCGGAATGGCAAAAGTATCGACCTCAGCGTATGAAGCTTTTGACTTAGGTATTTTACAACACGGAAAAGATATCGTTGTTGTCAACAAAGACCGACAAATTGCAA
>JANQTG010000128.1:0-1163 GCA_030731855.1 Cellulophaga sp.
TTTTTGATAATATCTACTTCTTTGGTCGTAATTTCTTCATCAATACTTCCCATTCCAACGTAGCTTATTTTAATGATATACGTTCCATTTTTGCCTAGTTGTAACTTAAATTTACCCAGACCGTCGGTAATACCATACGATTCTAAACCACTTGTTTCTTTATTAATAGCAACAACATTTGCTAACTCTAGAGGTGCATTTAAGCTATCGGTTACAACACCTTCAAATTTAATTTGTGCGTAAGAAAAAGTTACTACAAATAGTAGTAGTGTAGAAAGTAGTGTTTTCATAAATAAGTTAGGTTAGGTGTAGTTGTATTTGTTGGTTTTCAATTTTTTACTGGGTTATCCTCGTCCGCGACCTCTGTTGTTTCGCATCTCAAGCATTTTACCTTGAACTGTTTCACGATAATCGCTTTTTGTAATTTCTTTACCTTTGTCAGGTGCTTCAATTTTTAACTTTGTTTTTGGATTCATTACAATTTTAGAACAAAGCATAACAGTGTTTCCTGCGCTGACTTCTAAAATAAGACCTGGTAAACCCCAATATTCACTTGGGCCATGGCTAACAGGAACTTGAATGGTATACCAAGCTTCAACTTGTGTCATTGGTATTTCAGGTTCTAGATTTACTACTGCTGTTGAATCTTTTTTTGTTTCTGTTTGTTGCGGTAAGTCGCTCCAAGAAAAATTATACCATGCTAAATCTGCTGTAGGTATCGATGCTGTTGCCTTAAAACACATGTATTGTCCTATTTGTTTTGATTCGGATCCCATTTTCCAATCTATAGCTTGTAATTTATCTTTCACTAAAAATTGTTTGCCATAAAACTCTTGGCTTTGAACTAATTGATTTTCTTTTACGTTTTTATACGAATCACCTTGTGCAAAATTTTTACCCCAAGAATCTGTTGCGCCCGACATAGCATCTAATTTGTCTTCTTCTTTGAAAAAGGATTCTTCTTTATTAAAACTAAGTACATATGTTTTTTCGAGTCTGTTTTTTAAACGCTCTTGTACTTGCTTTTTTTGCGCCTCGCTCATACGTGCCCCCCAAGAGCCAAGGTCCATTGAGGACTTAGAAATATAAGTTGCTTCACCCTGAAATTCCTGAGCATTAAAAGTAAATGGGATTAGTAATAAAATACTGATTTTAAATAGTAT
>JANQTG010000128.1:1263-45736 GCA_030731855.1 Cellulophaga sp.
CCTGAGCATTAAAAGTAAATGGGATTAGTAATAAAATACTGATTTTAAATAGTATAGTTTTCATAAATATAATTTAATTGATTTTTGTTTAACGAATATATTTATAAATTAAACAAACTGATACTATTTTCTAAAACATTAACAATGATTTCACAACTATTATTTGCTTCAATTAAAAAAGAATTTTTCGGTACTTTTAATATTAACTGAATACTTTTGTGGTACATTCATTTAGAGTTAAAACAAACGAGAAGGTTTAATTGTGATTTGTTAAATTTTTGTTAACAAAACTTTATCTAAATTTGAGTTTTTCACATTGCTAATAAACTGATCAAAACCTTTTAAAATACTATATATTATGCTAAATTATAATGGTTGAACATAGCTTAAGTAACTAAAAAAAACAGGGGTATGAATTGTAAAGTAACTACTGTAAATATAATGGGTTTCTTGGTCTTAATATGGTGTATTTCGAAAGAAGAAATAGTTCTGCCAGAAGTTAAAAACATTTCAGAAAGTGTTCACGCCTCAGGATTCATTAAAAGTATGTATCAACATGAGGTTTTTAGTAAGTCGAGTGGCATTATCGAGGAAGTTTATGTGACCGAAGAAAGACATGTAATAAATGAACCCTATTTTTAGATTGAATCAGAAAGGTTTAAAAATAGTAACAGAGAACGTAAGACAAGCTTTTTTAACGGCCGACTACAAAACCAACATCGATATGTTACAAGATTAGCATAAGGCTATAGATTTAGCCATTAAAAGGCGATCGTAGGAATAAAAAAATTGGCTCATAAATGGCTTATCAGTTATCGGGTGGCGAAAAGCAGCGTGTTGCTATAGCTCGTGCGATGATTAACGACCCAATACTTATTATGTGCGACGAGCCCACAGGAAATTTAGATACTAAAAATGTAGACATCGTTTTTAATATTTTTAAAGAACTTACCGAAAGCTTTAATAAAACACTATTAGTAGTAACATACGATTTAGACTTTGCTGATAAAACCGCAAGTATTATTTAATTAGGTGACGGAAGAATTATCAGAGAATAAATCACTTAAATAAAATAATTTTAGATTATTAATGTATTTTACATTCAAACCGACTTATCTTAATTTATAGATATTTAAATTTGTTATCATTTATAGACGGGTAGCATAAACTTATGAACTAATTTCATGATTAAAAGAATTCTTTTTACTGCCGTTTTTTATCTACTTTTTTCAACTTTATATGTACGTTCTCAAGAAGCATCTAGGTCGGTAGACTATATTGTTTTAAATACATCAGACACCTTGTATGGAAAAGTTCAGCATATTAACGAAAAAAGGTTTAGTCCTGAATATTATAAAAAAATTAGATATACGAATCAACAAGGAAAACAGAAAAAATTTAAAAGAAAAGACGTTTTAGCGTTTAAAGTTGACGACCAACTATTTGAAGGCTTTTGGTTAAAAGAATCCTCACAGAATGGTTTATTTGGCACTTTTACTTACGATATCGATGCTAAAAAAGGCGAAAGAAATTTCTTAAGAGTTCTTCACCGAGGTACGCTGAACCACTACGAATTAGGATGGTGGGAACAAGGAGAATCACTTTTTTTATCCATGGCGCTATTTAAAAAGCAGCATGATTCTTTCTTGATCCGAGCTGATCAAGGTCTTTTGGGCTTAAAGAGAAAATCTTTAACACACTATTTTCAAGGCTGCTCCGAGCTTCAGATTCAAATTGAGAATAAAATGCTTAAAAATGCTTCAGAAATTATCAACTTTTATGAAGCTAACTGTAGTCTAAATTGATAAGGCAAACCAAAAACCTCATTGCCAGACAAACTATCATAGCTTACGTATGAATTCTAATTATTAAAAATAACCTTATCTTTGCCTTTCTATTTTTTGAGGCAGACCAAGCTAGCGTGTTTTCGTTATTGGTAGCTTTATTTTAAATAGGCGCTTAGCATGTCAAAATTACCAAAAGAAAATTCCTTTTTAGATCTCTCTGATTACGGTAGATCACCAGCAAGATTCATTGCAAAATCCTTTAAAAACACATCAACAACGCCAATACACATAACTCTTATGTTTGTGGTGTCCGGAATAATTGCTATTCTCTGTATACTTAATAAACAGTATTGGTTTGCAGGTGTTTTTTTGATTTTGAAATCTATATTAGATGCCGCAGATGGAGAATTAGCCAGAATTAAAGAAACACCATCCTATACCGGTAGGTACTTAGATTCCGTTTCTGATATTATCCTCAATTTTTTAATATTACTAACCGTTTATCATGTTACTAATGGTTCCATAGTATATATGCTTTTGGCATTTTTCGGGATGCAATTACAAGGCACACTCTACAATTATTACTACGTAATTCTTAGAAATAAATTCGATGGGGATACTACAAGTCGTGTTTTTGAAATAAACACGCCAGTTGCACTAAAAGGAGAAAAGCAAAAACATGTAAATATCTTATTTTCTTGTTATAAATTCTGTTATGGTATTTTTGATCATTTAATTTACGCCTTGGATAAAGATGCAGCTGATAGTGAAAAATTACCTAATTGGTTTATGACCCTCGTTTCTATTTTTGGATTAGGTTTTCAGTTACTGATCATTTCAATTTTGTTGGCGTTTAACTTAAAAGAGTATATTATTCCTTTCTTTATTTTATTTTCAATCTTTATTTTTATTTTTATTGCGATGCGTAAAGTGATTAATCGTCCGTAAAAAAGGTTTACATGGATCGTAAAGTAGAAGAAAATTATTGGACAGCCCGCTATAAAGAAGCTCAAACGGGTTGGGATATTGGGTATATTTCAAAGCCAATTAAAGCCTATGTGGACCAACTCCATGATAAAAATTTAAAAATTTTGATTCCTGGTGCTGGCAATGCTCATGAAGCAGAATATTTATATAAAAACGGATTTATAAATATTCATGTTTTAGATATTTCAGAAATTCCTTTAGTTGCTTTTAAAAAACGAAATCCAAATTTTCCAGATCAGCATCTGCATCATGAAAGCTTCTTTGAACATAAAGGTAGTTACGATATAATTATAGAACAAACCTTTTTCTGTTCCTTCGTTCCCACGGAAACAAATAGAAAAGCCTATGCCAAACAAATGGCAACGCTATTAAAAAATAAAGGCAAATTAGTAGGTTTGTGGTTTTCGTTTCCGAAAACCAGTGATATGGAAAAAAGACCTTTTGGAGGGGATAAACAGGAATATCTAAGTTATTTTCAAGTCTATTTTGAAGTAAAATCTTTTGAAACATCCTATAATTCTATACCACAACGCCAAGATAGAGAGTTGTTTGGTATTTTTGTGAAAGCTTAATATCCTCCCCCAACCCTTCCACACTTCGGCTTCGCTCAGTGCGAGCGGAGGGGATTAAAACTTATTAGATTTTATTTTTCGTTTATTATTTATTCTCTATTTTCTAAAAACAATATCTCACCCGATCACTAAATCACTAATTTACTATTTCACTAACATACTATTTCACTAGCTCACTAATTTTTTTGGTATCTTTAAACCGACTAATTAAATAATCTGGTTGAGGTCAGATGAATCAAAGCTAAAACAAATGAAAAAACTACTTTCCTTAGTATTACTTTTTGTAGTCTACACTACAAATTCTCAAGACTTTACCATGGATCTTGTTCAAGATTTAAAACCTAGAAATATTGGCCCTGGCGGCATGAGTGGTCGTGTTACCGCTATTGATGCGGTTCATACAAATCCTGATATTATGTATGTAGGTACGGCTTCTGGTGGTATTTGGAAATCGGCTTCAGGAGGCATTAAATGGGAGCCTATTTTTGATAAAGAACTTACAGCATCTATTGGCGCTTTAGCCATTCAACAAAGTAACCCTTCTGTAATTTGGGTAGGTACAGGAGAAGGTAATCCAAGAAATAGTTTAAATGGTGGTTATGGCGTGTATAAATCGCTTGATGGTGGAAAAAGCTGGATAGCCATGGGATTGGAAAATACAAGACATATTCACCGAATTGTAATTGACCCAACAGATCCAAATACAGTGTATGTAGGTGCTATTGGTTCGCCTTGGGGAGAGCACCCTGAGCGTGGTGTTTTTAAAACGACTGATGGTGGTAAAAGTTGGAAAAAAATATTATTTACCAATAATAAATCGGGTGTTGCCGATATGGTTATGGATCCTACAAATCCCAACAAACTTATTGTTGCCATGTGGGAACACAAACGCGATCCCTGGTTTTTTAAATCGGGTGGTGAAGGTAGTGGTTTGTATATGACGCATGATGGAGGCGAAAATTGGAAAAAACTGAGTGAAAAAGAAGGTTTGCCTGCGGGAGAATTAGGTAGAATAGGGGTAGCAATTGCACCAGGCAAACCCAATATAGTGTATGCTTTAGTGGAAGCTAAAAAAAATGCCTTGTATAAATCAGAAGATGGTGGATTTGGCTGGAAAAAAATAAACGATAAAGAAGATATTGGTAACAGACCATTTTATTACTCTGAAATTTATGTAGACCCACAAAACGAAAATCGTGTTTATTCGGTATTTACCTATGTAAATGTTTCTGAAGATGGTGGCAAAAATTTTACGGAATTGATGCCCGCATACAATGCTGATAATGGGGTGCACCCTGATCATCATGCATGGTGGATACATCCTAAAAACGGACAGTTTATGATGGATGGTAATGACGGCGGTATGAATATTACTAGAGATGGTGGCAAATCATGGCGTTTTATTGGTAATATACCGGTCGCACAATTTTATCATATTAATACAGATAATGAATATCCATATAACGTATATGGCGGAATGCAAGATAATGGTTCTTGGCGAGGTCCGGCTTATGTTTGGAAAGCACAAGGTATTAGAAATAGCTATTGGCAAGAAATTGCTTTTGGTGATGGCTTTGATGTAGTTCCAGATTTAGATGATTCTAGATTTGGGTATGCTATGAGCCAACAAGGAAATGTATCAAGATACGACCATATTACAGGTAATAATTACATAGTAAAACCAACACCGCCCGATGAAAAAACGTTGCTGCGTTTTAATTGGAACTCTGGAATTGGTCAAGATCCTTTTGATAACAGCACAGTATATTTTGGTAGTCAGTTTGTACATAAAAGTACCGATAAAGGCTTAACATGGAGTATTATTTCACCAGATTTAACGACGAACGATCCTGAAAAGCAAAAGCAAGGCGATAGTGGTGGTTTAACAATGGATGCTACTGGAGCAGAAAATCATTGTACCATTTTAGTTATTGAACCCTCTAGTCTCGAAAAAGATATGCTTTGGGTAGGGTCTGATGACGGTCGGGTGCACATTACTCAAAATGGCGGTACTAGCTGGACGGAAGTTACCCAGAATATAAAAGGTTTGCCCAAAGGAAGCTGGATTGCTCAAATAAAAGCATCCAACAAAACTAAAGGCGAAGCATTACTCATTGCCAATGATTATAGAAGATTTAACTATACTCCTTATGCTTACCGCACTAAAAACTACGGAAAAACATGGGAACGTATCGTAGATGAAAATGATGTTGAAAGTTATACGCTTTCTATAGTAGAAGATATAGAAAATCCTAATTTAGTCTTTTTAGGTACTGATGACGGTTTATACCTATCTTTTAACGCGGGAGAAAAATGGCAAAAATGGACAGAAGGCTTTCCTACGGTATCTACCAAAGACTTAGTGATTCATCCTAGAGAACACGATTTGGTAATCGGAACTTTTGGTCGCGCTGCCTGGGTTTTAGATGATATTAGACCCTTAAGAGCTATGGCTACAGACAAAACAATTTTACAACGCGACGCGAAACTGTTCTCGCCTCCAACAGCGTACCAAGCGGCCATTCAGCAACCAACAGGAAGTAGATTTGGTGCCGATGCAATATACAACGGCGAAAATAAAAAATTAGGCGCCATGATTACCTATTATATAAAAGAGGGTAAAAAGATTGCTTCCAAGGCTCGAAATGATGAGGATAAAGAAGATGATAATCAAGCTGCTTCTCAAGTTCAAAATGATGATGAAAATAAAGAGATGGCTGCGCAGACCCTGAATGGGGTTCAGAAAAAAGATTCAATTCAGTTTGATATTTATAACGGTGCTGCCTTAATTAGAACTTTAAAGTACAAAACACCAGAAAAGGCAGGTTTTCATCGTGTATATTGGGGAATGGATGAAAAAGGTCCAGACAGGCCATCACGAAAAATTCGTAAGAGAACCAATGAATCTGGCGGCATCGATGTAAAACCAGGAACGTATACCATTAAAATGAGTTATGGTGATTTGGTTGAGGAAGCACCAATAGAAGTACAATCAGACCCACGATTATCGGTAGATGTAGCTTCAGTAAATGAAGTGTACGAAACAAGTAAAAAAATTCAAAATTTCACACAAGCTGCTGGCGATGCCGTACAACAATTGGTAGAAAGTAAAGAAATAGCTGAAAAATATCAAAAAGAGCTAAAAGCCTTAGATAAAGACAACTATAAAGAAGAGATTAAATCATCAACGGAAATTATTAAAAAGATAGATGAAACAATAGATCTTTATTTAGGAAAAGAAGACAAAAGACAAGGAATTACTAGAAACCCAGAAATAACTGTTATGAAACGTATTGGTGATGCCAGCTATTATACAGGTTCGCGTAAAACAGGAATTACAAGTACAGAAAAACAATTAATCCAATTCGCCGAAAATGAACTTAAACAAGCGCTTGATAAAACAAATTCGTTCTTTAATACCGATTGGAAAGCTTACCGTGCTAGTATTGAAAAGCTAGATAATTCACCTTTTAAGGAAGTAAAAGTGATTACTATTAAATAGTATAGCAGCGTAGGGGATTACGTAAAAAAATGCGATTCAGTCAAAATGAAAATGCATTGCGTTTGATTATAGCGCAAAATATATGTAATTTTAAAAATTATAAAAACAAAACTTAAAAAATAAAAATATGAAAAAAATAGCATTTATCTTATCGATTGCCTTAGTCGGATTTTCGTTTAGCTGCAAAGAAGTAAAGAAAGAAACACAAGAAGCAGGAGAAGAAATAGAAGCTACTGTGAATGATATGAAAGAAGACATGGAAGCTGAAATGAACGAAAAAACCATGACCATAGCCCTAGAGCCAAAAAGTGATACTAATGTTAAAGGAGAAATCACGTTTACACAAAAAGACGGTCAAGTAATCATGATGGCTACACTGACGGGACTAACGACAGGCGAACATGCTATTCACATACATGAAACTGCAGACTGCTCTTCTGCAGATGGAAAATCGGCTGGAGGACACTGGAACCCGACATTTGAACCTCACGGAAAATGGGGTGCAGCTGAAGGTTATCACAAAGGTGATATCGGAAACTTTACTGCGGATGCTGAGGGTAATGGAAAAATAGAATTTTCAACAGATAAATGGTGTATTGGTTGCGAAGATGAAACAAAAAATATTATAGGTAAAGGAGTAATCGTTCATCAAGGAGTTGATGATTTCACAACTCAACCCACGGGAGATGCTGGTGGGCGAGTAAGTTGCGCTGGAATTATTCAGTAAAAGAAACAATTTAAAAATTAAAAAAAAGCTGCATTCTTTGTGGCTTTTTTTATTATCTTTCTTAAGTAAATATCCTAAATGGAATTAGAAGTTTTAGTAGAAAAGTTTCGAAATAAAGATGAAAAAGCTTTCGAAAAGCTTTACGAAATGTATTCGGATAGTATTACTGGTGTTATTTTCAATGTGGTTAAAAATGCAGACATTGCTCAGGAAATCTGTCAAGATGTATTTATAAAAGCTTGGAAAAATGCGCATACTTATAACGCTACTAAAGGCCGTTTTTTTACTTGGATGTTAAATATAGCACGTAATGCTGCTATTGATGAAGTACGTTCTAAGGCGCACAAAAATAGCAAACAAAACCTATCTTCGGATTTTCTCGTAGATATCCTTGAAGACAGTAACGATTTTAATAGTCAAATTGATGCGATTGGTGTAAAAAGTCTTTTATCTAATCTTAAAGAAAAATGTATTCAGATTATAGAACTTTTATACTTTAAAGGATATACACAAAAAGAAGCCGCAGAAGAATTAGAAATTCCTGTTGGGACGGTAAAAACCAGAAACAGAAGTTGTATTTCACAAATTAGAAGCAATATTTCGATATAGCAAATGGATATAGAAAAATACATAGCGTCAGGAATTTTAGAGCTTTATATAGCAGGCGCACTCACGGAAGATGAAAATTTAGACGTGCTTAGTTATGCTAGAAAACATCCAGAAATTCAGGCTGAACTTGAAGCTATTGAAGCTTCAATCGTTACATTAACGAAGGCTGTAGCTCCCAAACAAACCTCTAAATATAATTTCGCTTCGATTCAACACAAAATCGAAAATGAAAAAGAAGTAAAAGTAATAGCACTTCCAGAAGAACAAACAAATTGGTCCTCTTATTTAGGTTGGGCCGCTTCTATACTTTTAATAGCTGGTTTAGCTTGGATGTATACACAAAATACCGCCCTTAAAAGTGAATTAGAAATTTCGTCACAAGCAACCGTAAACCTTGAAAAACAGATAGAAGACGCTAAAAACTCGTTAGAAAAATCAGAAGAATTGTTGAACACAATTCGAGATAAAGATATTCAAGTAGTGGCTTTAGGTGGTCAGGCAGTAGCTCCAAATTCATATGCAAAAGCCTATTGGAATAAAAAAGAACAAAAGGTTTTTATTGATGCGCAAGGACTTCCAGAACCTCCAGACGGAATGGTATACCAGGTTTGGTCTTTAAAACTAAATCCGCTTACGCCCACTAGTATGGGTTTATTAGAAGATTTTGTAACGGACGGCAACCGAGTTTTTGCACTCGCAAATCCTAATGAATCAGAAGCCTTCGGAATTACTTTAGAACCAGCTGGTGGTAGTGAATCACCTAATTTGGAACAACTCTATACTTTGGGAGCGGTATAACTAAATAATTTTATAAATCGTTTTTAACGCGGTGAATTTTCATGGCTTTAATAATCCATTTAGGAAGAGGCTTTAATGGGTTTCTTTTTTTTAAATTTATGAAAAGTCCCCATTTTTTAAAAATAGGGACCTTATGTGTTTCAACTAGCTCTATTAAAGTGCCGTCAGGGTCTTCCACATAACCAAATTGACCAGCGGCGTCTCCCATATCAAAACTATCGCTACTATCAACCGTGAATAAAAAGTTACTATTTTTAGCTTCACTTTTAAAAGTATTCATGCCGTAAATATCAAAACATAAGTGTATATATCCTATATCGCCCCACAACCTATCCGTATAAATTTTCAGCGGCTCACGATTTAATACTTGTACTAATTCAATTTCAGAATTTCCTAATAATTCACCAAAACCGCCAACGGCTCTTTTCGAATGTTTTAAAATTACCCTGTGAAAAATATTTTTACCTCCAGGTAAATTTTCAAAATCTTTAAAAATTCCTTTTTCATCTAAACAAACCAAATCATATCCTAAAAATTCTTGATAAAATTTCTTAGAAATATGCATGTCAGAAACGCCAATAACAGCCCCTAAGACTCCACCACTTAGAGATTTGGAATTTGCAAATCGTTCTTCATTCTCTACTAATTGCACTAAATTATTCCATGGATCGGCACAAAAAAAATGTGATCTTAGCTTATCAATGGACGTTAATTCGCCTAAAATTGAGAGTTGTAATTTTTTAAAGATCTTATGATTTTCATCAATTTTAGTACTACGTACTTTCATTATATTGATGCCTAGGTCACCTAATAATAGTATTTCTTTCGATTTTTTTGGAATTCTATCCTTAAATTGCCAAATTTCTAAACCACCACCGCCTTTTAAGTTTAAAGCCAGTAAGGCAATTCTCTTATAGATTTTAAAATCTGTATATCTAGTCATCAAATTAGCTTCCGATTCATCTTGAAATACTAATATATCGAAGCCCAAATGTTTACGATACCAATTAAAAACTTGTTTAGCATTTTCAACACCGATTCCAATTTGTTGAATCCCATTGATTATTTTATTCATAAATTTTATTTACTAGTATATGGCACTTTTAGTAATTTATAATGTAATCCTTTAAGTTTTTTAGAAGGATATCCCGATTTAAAAAGTAAAACAAGTAATAAATTGCAAACATTTACTTTTAAATATGAATTCGACTCGTATTTTCTCGCAGATACTACTAAATCATTCTTAATAATTTTATAAGGGATGTTGTTCTTTTTCATTCGCTGAAAAAATTCAAAATCTTCCATAATTACTTGCTGTTCATCGAATTTACCTAGTGCAAAAAAAACATCCTTATTAATAAATAAACATTGGTCGCCACCACCGGTAAAAAAACCATCTTTAGCCGTAAACGATGCGTTAATATTCAATAGAAAACTTTCCTTATCAAACTTGTAAGAGAAAAATCCAGCATCAAAATCGGAGTTTAATGTGTCTTGAATATTGTCAATAAAATCCACAGGTGGTTTTACATCTGCGTGCAAAAAAACTAATTTATTTCCCTTTGATGTTGATACGCCATAATTCATTTGATCTGCCCTGCCATTTTTAGGGCATTTCAAAAATATTGTTTTTTCTAAAAAAGGAATTTGATTGCTATGATCTTTGTTTCCTGCGGATAAAACTACTATTATTTCGACCTGTTTTGTTTTAGTTATCTGCTCTAAATAAGGTAATAAATAAGTAAGATTTTTTTCTTCGTTGTGTGATGGAATTATAATTGATGTCATAAATTTAATTGGCTATTCTTTTATTCTTTAAACTTGCCGTTTATCAAATCATTTACGTAGTTTTAATGAAAAGGGTTTTATTTTAAAACCTATATAAACCAATTTACGTAAATAAAATAACACAAGCTTAAATAAAAACTATGTTTAAAATATCCTCTAAATTATTACGCTATTTAATAGTGACTCTTTTTGTATCATACGCCACAAACGGACAATCAATTGAAAATGGTAGCCTGTCATTAAATCAACAATCGGAACAGTTTTTAAGAGATATAAAAGCGGAAAAAAATACCTCAGAATTTAGGGCGCAACTGGCCAATACTTCTGTTGAAATATTAGAAAAAAGTCTCTTAACTGATACTCAAAAATTAGCTTTTTGGGTCAATGTTTATAATGGTTATATTCAAATAGTTTTATCAGAAAATCCGGAATCATATAATGATAGAGGTGCTTTTTTTAAGAAAAAACAAATACCGATAGCGGGCGATATACTATCTTTTGAAAAAATTGAACACGGCATTATTCGTAAATCGCAGTGGCCTTTAGGCTTGGGATATATTAGAAAATGGTTTCCTAATAAATTAGAGCGAAAATTAAGAGTCGAAAACCGAGATTACAGAGTTCATTTTGCTTTAAATTGTGGCGCTAAAGACTGTCCGCCAGTGGCAATTTATGAAGTAGATAAGCTTGATGCTCAATTTAGTAAAGGGACAGAAATTTTTTTAAAAGGGACTTCGACCTACGAAAAAGACAGTAAAAAGCTAATTGTTACTCCTTTATTTAGTTGGTTTAGAGGTGATTTTGGGGGCAAAAAAGGTGTAAAAAACATTCTAAAAGAGTTTAAAATTATACCTACAACTAAAAACATCGACATAGCTTATAAAAACTATGATTGGACCTTGGATTTAGATAATTGGACAGATTTGTAAGTATGTTTATAATCTTTAGACTTATTTTTTAATCTGCTATTTTATTACCATGCAAAAGCTTTTTGCTCTTAAAAAAACGATTATTGTTTTTTTTCTACTTTTAACGGTAGGGGCTTGTTTTTCGATTCCGAATTTAAAATTCTCGTTCGATTTTAGTCAGTTTTTTCCAACGGGTGATGCTGATTTAGTATTTTATGAAGAATTTATAAAAGATTTTTCTACTGATGATAATTTTTTGGTCATCGCTATAGAAAATAAACCAAATGTTTTTGATGCCGAATTTCTTCGAAAATTTAATCAATTAACTATTGATGCAAAAAATTTACCATTTGTAAAACAGGCCAATTCATTAACAAATTTGTCATACCCCTTAAAAACGGGCTTTGGATACACTAAGTTGGCAGTCTTACATTGGAACGATCAAGAACAATATGCTACTGATTGGCAAAAAATAAAAAAAGATAATTTATTTTTAAACGCTTTTATTGATACCGAAGCTTCGTCCTTAGTTTTATTACTAGAAACCGATGATAATTTAGATCATAAGCAGTCGGTTGAGCTCTTATCTAAAACAAGAGAACTCCTTCAATTTCATGAATTAGAACAGTACCATTTAATGGGTAGGTCTTTTTTTTACGAAGCTATTGTTTCGATGCAAAAAAGAGAACTTATTGTTACCTCTATTGTAGCACTAACATTAATTCTTATCGTACTTTTTATTATTTATAAGAGGCCTATCATTGTATGCATTGTACTGCTTTCTATTTTTGTTGCGTTACTATTGTTTTTAGGTGTATTAGCGCTTTTAGGTCAAGAACTAAGTGTCTTAGCCGCTTTCTATCCTATTTTAATGCTTATTGTAGGTACATCTGATGTTATCCATATTCTCGATAGTTTTTTAGAAAAACTTAAGAAGGGAATAACAAGAGAAGTCGCTATGGAGCAAAGCTTAAAAGAAGTTGGGCTTGTTACCTTGTTAACTTCTACAACGACCGCTATAGGTTTTTTATCCTTATTATTTTCAAAATTAATAGGTATTAAAGAGTTCGGGATAAATGCGGCTATAGGAGTTGTTATTGCTTACATTACTGTAATTTTTTTTACAAGCGCATTGGTATTACTATTTAAAAAAGAAAGCCTTCTTCCAAAAAATATAAACACCGTGTTTTGGGATAAAAATTTATTAAGCATCAATAAATTAACTCTCTCAAAACCTAAATTGATTATTATTAGTAGTTTAGTTTTTACTATTTTTTGTGTTTTTGGAATAACACTTATTAACACAAATTATACCTTAAAAACTAGCTTACCAGAAAACAGTACCATTGCAGAAGATTTTGATTTTTTCCAGAAGAAATATGCTGGGTTTAGATCTTTAGAAGTAGCCGTGACTACTAAAGATAGTTTTAAAATAAATGATTATAAAGTAGCTTTAGAAATAGAAAAAGTAACTTCATTTTTGGAACAAACGCCGGCTATTAGCAATGTACAATCAATAAATTCTATTTTTAAAAGTTTTAATAAGGCCAATAATTTGAATAAATCAGAATTTTTTGTTTTACCTACTTCAAAAGATAAATTTGATATTTTTAAGAAAGATGCTCAAAAGTATGCAAGAAAACCTCTGCTAAAATTTATGGATAGTTCGCAAACTAAATCTAGAATAATATCGAAAGTTCTTGATATAGGTACGGATAGTTTACAGGCCACTTACAAAAAATTAGAGGCGTTAATTCTTGCAGAAACAGACCCATCTATGGTTGAATTTAAACTGACAGGAAAAGGCTTGTTAATGGATAAAAATGCTGCGTACATACAATTTAGTATTCTACAAGGCTTGTTAATGGGGCTAATTTTAGTAGGTATTATTATGGCCCTTTTATTTAAAAATTTAAGACTTGTGCTCTTATCAATGATTCCGAATGTAATACCAATTTTATTTTCAGGGGCCTTATTGGGCTATTTTAAAATACCTTTAGATGCACCGACATCTATAATATTTGCAGTAGTTTTTGGTATTGCTGTAGATGATACTATTCATTTTTTAGGAAAATATAAAATGGGCATAGCGAATGGTTTTTCTAAGGAAGAGGCTTTAGAGACTACCTTTTTAAAAACTGGTCGTGCTTTAATTATCACTACCCTAATTTTATTTTTCGGATTTATGGTGCTCTTATTTTCAATTCACAATCCGAGCTTAATAATCGGGTTGTTAATCAGTGCTACCTTAATTATCGCACTAATACTAGATTTACTTTTATTGCCTGTATTAATTCGTAAATACTTGTAGTTAAAAGGCTTCTCTTATGGTAAAACTGAAAAAGCTGCCTTCTTTGGAGAATCTGTAATCAGCTCGAATACGAACGTTATCTCTTTTTATAATTCTGTGGCGTAAGCCAATTCCACCAGTATTTAAAATTTCGACTGTTGTTGCTAAGAACCTGACTTCTTTCAGTTTTTAAATCTCTAAATCTATCATATTCATAACTTAACGCAACTAAAAAAGCACCGTAGTATCCCGACTACGATGCTTTTAACCTAAAAACAAAACACTAAAATTGTTTAAAAAGTAAAACTTAGATTAGCTTTCATAAAAAACGGTGTTCCTGGTGTAAAATGAATTTCTTCAACCGAATTCACTTCGTTTTCTAACCTCGATTCTGTTGCGAATTGGGTTTCATTCCATTCCGTATCAAATAAATTTTCAATGGATATTCCTATATTTAAGTTTCTTGAAAGTTGATAATTTGCGTTTAAATCGGTTACAAAATACCCTTCTGCTACGATAGAATTATCTTCATTTGCGGGTCTATCATCAATAAATCGGTAGCGTAAACCACCAGAAAATTTCCCTAAATCGAGTACACTTAAGCCGCCAGCCATGGTAAAATTAGGTGCTAAGGGAATAAAATCATTTCCATTTTCTTCTTCGAGGCTGCGCGCTCTTGTAAGAGTAGCATCGGTATTAAAAAATAACCAATCGGTTAATTGGTATCGAAGGCCTAGATCTAATCCAAAACGTTCTGTTTTACCACTCGGTTCCACTATACCTGCATCGCCCACATACACAAATTCTTGTTCTAAATATAAATACCAAGCAGCTGCATTCACCAAAACTTTAGAAAAAGGTCTCCAAATGGTTCCTAAATCTGTTCCGTAAGCCGCAGGTAAAATATCTTCTCCTGTTTGTGCTACAATAACTCGAGTATCATTAGAATGGAAACCAATACCAGATTTTAAAAAGAACTGTAAATCTTCATTTTCACGGTACAATACATTTAGTTTAGGCGAAAAAGCCAATTTGGATGCCGATAAATTAGTATATTCTGTTTGCAATTTATCTACATAATTAAAATTAAAATTATCAACCCGTATGCCAGGAATTATGGACCATTTGTTTACTTTATAATCAAGACTCGCATAAGCAAAACTATTAGTTTCTTTAACATCACCTAATTGTATCGTGTTTAGAGTTTGATTGCGATTTAAGGTATTCGAAAGCTCTACATCATTCACATTATCGGTTCTAAAACCTAATCCGGCTTTTAAAATAGCATCGCCTTTTTTCCAGTTTAGGTTTTTGTTTAATTCAGAATTAAAACCAAAAATATTACGGTCTTCTTGCTGTTTTATTTGATCTCCGTTTACAGGATCTTCTAAGAAAAAAGTAAAATTAGAGTATAATAAAAACTTGTAATTAGTATAGAATACGTTAGATTTTACAAAAGTATTTTCATCAATCACTTTTAAAACCTGAGCATTCAAATTAGTACGCTCCGTAGTGCCGCCTTCGGTATCATCAATAGCGCCAAATCGTGAAATAAGTCCGCTATCTACAGCGCGTTGCGGAATTTGACCAGAAGCATCCCAAGTACTGGTAAAGTGAGACGCACTTAGTGAAAAAGTACTCGCATCTTTAAATCTAGTATTGTATTTACTAAAAATATTTAGTCTAGAAAAGTTTTGAGGTGTTTGGAAAGCGCCATCAAACTGCATATATTCTGTAGCTACAAAAGCGTTACTATTTTCTGTTTCCAAGAGGTTAAACATGCCTAACGTTCTATTCCAGCCAAAATCACCATATTCAAACTTTACTAAGTTATTAGTTAGTACATCTTTGGTTTTGAACCCAACATAAGCCGCGGTTGAAAAATTACCCGAATTGGCATAATAAGGTCCTTTTCCAAAATCGATATTATCAACTGTTTCTGGAATTAAGAAATGCAAATCAGCGTAACCTTGCCCATGGGCATGTGAAACCATATTTACAGGCATACCATCTACCGAAATGGCAATATCAGTACCGTGGTCAATATCAAAACCTCTTAAAAACAACTGTTCTGCTTTACCACCGCCGGCATGTTGACCAATAATTAAACCAGGTACTTTTTGTAATAATTCTTGCGAAGAGCGTACTGGTGTTGTTTTTAAATCGATATCCGAAATAACATTTAAACCGTTTAAATTAGGGCGAATAATCACTTCATCTAATTCAAAAGACTGTTCTTTTAAAGTTAGTATAATTCGTGCTAAAAAATCTTTTTGAGAAATTATAAAATTCAGTTTTTCGTACCCTAATGCACCGATTTTTAAGGTGTCTCCTAAGCTATTTTCGGCTAATTGAAAAAAACCTAATTCATTGGTATGTGTATGTTTTTCTGAACTTATGTTCAGAATATAAGCGCCTTCAACAGGTTTATTATTTTGATTTACTAATTTGCCCTTTAGCTCTTGTGAAAAGCCATAGTAGCTGCAAAAAAATAGGATTGTAAGTATTTTAATTATTTTCATAATGATACTATTTAAAGAAATTTAAAAAAAAGCAATTATCTAAGGAGCTTATAAGGCTTCAATTTTAGATTTCATTGATGGACCTAGTTCGTAAATAGCTTCGGATAACTCGTCTTTCAAAATTTTTACTCGACCGTCTTGTCCATTCATTTTGTAAACCTCGGCAGCGGTTAATAAGATTGCTGGCTCAAAAGTTTTTCCTTCAATATAGTTTTCAACAATCTGTAAGGCCTTTTCTTTATCTCCTAATTTTAAATAGCTAGCCGCTAAAAAATGATACGACTCGGCGGTAGGTCTGTTAGCAACTTCACGCTCAGAAAGCTTAAGTGCCTGCTTTGGTTGTGCTGTAGTGTTTAACAATAAATCAATATTGTATGCATTATACATGTCTCCGTATTTTGGATTTTTTACGTTTGTAAAATAAGCGTCTAAATTAATAGCGCTTTCTTTTTTATTGCCCATATATGCTGCAATTTCATGCTTTAATAAAAAATAGTCAGGTGCATTATAATTTTTAGTAACGGCATCTAATATTCGTAAGGCTTCTTCTGGATTTTGTTCGTGGGAAAAAACAATCCAAGCAATTCCTTTTTTTGCGTAGGCATTTTGATTATCTAATTTTAAAGCCTTTAAATAAAATTGATACGATTTTTTTATATTTCCGTCATGACCATAATAATCTGCTAAATTGGTATAAGACCATAACATTAAAGCTTCGTTTTTGGTGTTCTCTGCTTTTTTTGTGGCTTGCTCCATATAATTAATGGTCGATGTTAAATCGCCTTTGTAATCATTCCATTTTGCAGCACGAATTAAAAAACCAAAATCCTTGAGATTTGTAATGCTGTCTAAATAGTTTTTTGCTAAGGTATAATTCCCTAATTCCATATGCACATCAAACAGAAGACTTTGTGTTTCTTCTAAACCACCGCCTATTTTTTGGGCGTGTTCTGCTTGTACTAGGGCTTCTTTAAACTTATGTTGTGAAATGTAATTTCTGGCTAATGCTCTTCTATAGCCAGCTCTGCCGATGGCGGCAATTTCTACAGCCTTTTCGAGTGCTTGTTCTGCTTTTTTTAAATACTCAATATCACCTGTCGCTTTAAAATAAGCATCATATTGACCTGCAACAACCCCAAAACTGGTTAATTGTATGCTGTCAGGTTTAATTTTTGAGTTCCATAAATCAAAATACTTTGAAGAGGTTTCAGGAGCTTCTGAATTTAAAAACTGATTGTAGTCATCAGCTTTGGTTATTTTATTTTTTGTTTCTGATTGACAAGAAAAAAATAGCGTAAATAGGGATATGTATAGTAGCTGTTTCATAATGAATTTTTTTGTTTTAGGTTTAATTTTAAAATATGGGAGGATGCATAACATCCTCCCAATTCTTCTTCATAGCCTCCTTATTATTCTGGATTACCCAAGTAAGGAAAGGTAGTTGTTGGGCTAGCGGTAATGCTCACACCGTCTGATGTTAATCTTGGTAAATTTGGCATTCCGTCGCCATCGGTATCTTGACCGCTAAAACGGTTACCTTCCATACCACCAAATAGTAATATTAAAGAAACATCAATAACATCATCTTGAATATTTCGTCCTGTTAAGGCAACTTCATCTCCGTCTGGCACTAAAATTCTACCATCCATATCAGCATCTGTTCCAGGGTTAAAATAGGTTGTTGGTAAATTTGGCGCTACTTCTAAGACATCGGCAGCTAAATAACCGGTTAAACTAGCAGCATCTAAGCCTAAAATATTATTCTCGTAATTAACCGCTGCAGGGTCTGCGCCTAAAATAGTAGCATACACATCATGATAAGCCTCTAATCTTGCCTCAAAACCAGCTTGAAAAACTGCTGCCATGTTTGAAGGTAATGTTCTATTATGGGCATCTTTTGTGGCATCGTCAGCACTTAGAACCGTATTTATTCCCGGTCTGCCCATATGGTCTACCTGAGAATAAGTTCCTGAAAAATCAGCATTTAAATCTGGCATTTTCATAGAGTCATTATCATCATTATCGCAAGATGCAACGAATGATATTAATCCTAAATAAAGTATTCCGTATAATATATTTGAAAGTTTCATAAATTGTTTTTTTAGTATTTATTATTGTTTTCTGTTTGATGTTACCCATGTTTTGTAAACCTCTAAGCCTAAAGCATTCGTTGCAGTAGTGGCACCTAACATACTATTAGGTATTTCAATAACAACCGACATGGTATTGGCACCGTCAAAAGTATCTACGGCCTCGTTCGCTGCTTTAAATCCGTTTGGAGCAGTACCACCAATTACAGCGTTAAACTGAAAAAAGTCGAAGAAAAATGCATCTTGTCTTGGTCCTGCAAATAACTTAACACCACTAGTAGTTGTAGTTACTTTTGCTGTTGCCGCTGAAATTTCAACACTTCCTAAAGGCGCATCTACTAACACCTGACTGTCTAAGCCTCTTTGTGAAGGAGCAACTGGGCCAAAGAAATACATGATACCATCTCTTGGAATCGCTTGGATAACCAAATCTTCTACTAAATCGCCATTGGAATCGATGTTTATTTCTGTTAAAACGTTTTCATCAAAAGTACCATAGGCTAAACTTGGTAAAACATTTGATTGTAAATCCACAATAAAAACCGTGTTGTCTGAACCTGTTGTAGGCTCAAAAGCATAAAAATCGGCAATGTCCGCAGTGGTACCCATAGAAGACGGAGCGTCGATGTGGTCGGCAGCGACCAAAATAATTGTTGCAACTGCACAAATGGCAAGTCCTAAATAAATTTTTGTTTTTTTCATAATTGAAAGTTTTTAGATTATAAATTCAACAACACTTACGAGAGATTTAAAAGAGGGTTTGTTTTGATACGTTAAAATTTTGTTAACAAAAAATTTACCTATGAATTTCATGCGATAAACTTTGTAAAAAAGAAATGTCGATGTTTTTAGCAATTGTAGTAATTTCGCATTTTAAATAGCAGTAGTAATGAACCCTTCATCAAACGGTTGGATTGATAAGTTTGGATATCTCGTAAAGGACTATCAGAGTCTGTATGATTCCTTTGATGAATTATACACACACTTAAAAGAGCTAGGGTTTATATATGGAATTAATGTAAAAATACCAGAATTTATTCACCCTGAACATCCGTTGTCGGAAGATGAAAAGGCAAAAATTAATTTGTTAACAGGTCTTTATTTTACTTATAAGTGTAAAACAGGTGATATTGATTTTTCAAAATTTTTAGAAGCTATTTTTGAATTTTATACCGAATTAGGAATCGGTAAAATATCGTTACTTCAGAAAATACTTAACGGTAAAAAGACTTCGTCGCAACTCGAAAAGCTCATAGAATCGCGTGTTTATTTAGACGATAATGTTATTAGTAAAACCTTTAATAGTAGTATCACAAACTCTTTATTATATATAGATGTTTTAACTTTTAAAAGTCACTTAGACAAAAAAAAAGATATAAAAGAGCATGCAAGAGCATTAGAACACATTACGATTAATATAACTTACCACGCCTTAAATTCAAAAGAAAAGAATAAAAACGACGAAAAATTAGCGCAACTTTTTGCATCGTCATTAACCTTTGTCGATAGCCATATTGACAATTTTGACACTACTTATCGTCAGAAATTAATCAACAGATTTACACCATTTGAAAACAACTATTTTTTAGATGTTGCATGCTTAACGGTATGGGAAGATCAGTCGATAGAATACAAAGAATCGGAGTTTATTTTTGCCATTGGAAAGGACCTTGGAATAGCTTGGTCAAAGGTCTTAAAATCGCTTGAAGAGGTAGGTGTTTTTTTTGAGAAAAATGCGACCCATATTCCACATTTAAAAGACAAAAATTTAGCGGTTCAGTTTTACGATAGCATGTCGAGAATCGTAAATAAACTGATTTTAAGAAACAGTAAACGACTCCAAAAAGAGCTTTCGGAAAGTAAAGAATTAGTAGCCCTTTTATCAAAATCTACGGTTAAAGATTTAAGTGCTGAAGAGAAGAAAAAAGTACAAAACCAGTTGCTCGATATTTTCAAAAGCATCCCATCTTTAGCGATTTTTATACTACCAGGTGGTGCCGTTTTATTGCCTATTTTTATAAAATTAATTCCTAAATTACTACCATCATCTTTTGACGATAATCGTATTGAATAAAAGGCTAAAATATATAAAAAAAACCCACTATAAGCTTTTCTTATAGTGGGTTTTTTTATAATTTATATTGTTAAATATCAGTTACTTAAAATTAATTACTCCAACCATAACTTAAAGTCTTTTACACGCTCTCTACTTACGATGATTTCTTGGTCATTAAACCTCTCTAACTTAATCTGAAGCCTGGAATTTGTATATGAAACCATATCTTTTATGTAGTTGACGTTTACATAAAATTTACGACTTACTCTAAAAAATATTTTAGGATCTAATTCATCTTCTAAGTTCTCTAAAGTAGTTTCAAGTAGATAATTTCTACCGTCAGAAGTGGCTGCATACGTACCTTTATTTTCACTATAAAAACATTCTACTTCATCGGCATTTATAATTTTTAAGTGCTGCCCTATTTTGGTTGTAAATCGCTTTTTAAATTCTCTCTCAACAGGGTTCACTAATAGCTTTTTTATATCCTCAAAATCGATCGCTAATTTTTGCTTTTTTGGTGCTAAAAATCGATACTTATCTACGGCTTTTTTTAGCTCTTCATCATCAATAGGTTTTAACAAATAATCGATACTATTTAGCTTAAAAGCTTGCAAGGCATATTCATCAAAAGCGGTCGTAAAAATGATCGCAGATTTAACCTCTACGACATCAAAAATTTCAAATGAAAGTCCGTCTGAAAGTTGAATATCTAAAAATATTAAATCAGGATGTTCGTTGTTTTGAAACCAATTTATAGCCTCTTCAACCGAATGCAAAAGCACAGATACTTCAACACCAAATTCATTTAATAATCTGCTTAATCGTCTTGCTGCTGGTTTCTCGTCTTCTATGATAATTGTTTTCATTTTTTGGGTTTTAGGTGTTGGTTGTAAGTTGTCGGTTGATGGTAAAAAATGTTTCTTGTTTCTTGTTTCAGGTTTAGAGTTTAAAGTTTTAGGTTCGGCATTAATTATTATTTTTTGGATGGTGGAATAAATAATAACACTAGGGTTAATGTTTCTTTATTTTGTTTTTGAAAGACTAGCAATTTTTTTGACATCAATTATACTAATTTTTAGTAATCTATCTTTTGAACTTGAACTTGAACTTTTTATAATTGTTACATTAAACAGATTTTTACACCAGCCTGCCGTACGGTCAGGTTTCCACATTAGCTTTACTCTCGCATATATTTTTCTAATTGCTTTTGTTCCCAGTTTTTTAAAAAGGAAGGTTTTATTCCAAAAACAACTAGCCCATGAATTAGTAAAACTATTCCCCAAATAATGGGTGTGCCGTATACATTCCAATTAATCCAATCTAAAAATTTAGGATTGCCTAAGGCTTCTTCGCTAAAAAGTATGAATATAAATTTACCACTAGTAAAAAGAACAATACAGTTTATAATGATGTAAACTGTTAAGTGATTGTAAAAACCTTTAATGTTAGCTACCTTTTTCTGTGCTCTTTCTAACTTTGTTACCGGTTGTTTTTTCATAATTGTGCTTTTATTTAAATTTTTCAATCTCTGCGGTATCTTCTTCCATGTATTTTTTTATTTGCCTGTCCTCCCAGTCTTTACTGAAAAGCGGATTTAAAGAAAAAACTCTAATGGCATGAAACAACAACCCAATTCCCCAGAAAAGCGCGGTGCTAAAGCTTTCAAAATTCCAAATAGCCTCAAAAAAACTATCTCCGTTGTACATTTTTTCTGAGATAATAACAGCGCTGAGAAATATATTTACCAAAATATAAACCGTAAAATGAATATAAAATCCTTTTAATTTTTTAATCTGAGCCTTAGCCCTTTCTGTTTTAAAATTGATGTTATTTTCCATGATTTTTATTTTGTTATTAGTGAATTTTTAAAACAACTCGGGAAGAAACAAAAGCGACTAAAACCTAACTTTTGGCGCTTTTATAGAAACCCTTAAAGCAAACTCATTTTTAATTATTAATTATTCATTTTTAATTGATCACTCCCATCTAGTTTTGCGTTCATCCTCTTGCATGTATTCTTTGATTTTGCGTTCTTCCCAATTTTTACCTAAAATTGCGTTGTAACCAAAGATTTTTATGGCTTTAATTATTGTGCTGACAGAAACTCCGAAAACAACCCATAAAAACCAGGGATATTGCCATTCATTTGTGTAATAATTAATGGCACCTGTAATCAAAATTGCAATAACACCACTTAAAAGCGAGGCATAAAATTTCTTTATTGTTGCTACACGTTCTTTCGCTTTAAAATATTTTTCATCTGGATTTATGTTGTACATTTCTTTTGTATTTTTAGTATTATTTATTGAACACCTCAAAGTTCTATTAATTACCGCTTACATCTAAATAGGCTTTACCGAACTGTTGTTTTTATTGATTGAAATGTAATGATGGTTACTTCTTATTTAAAAAGCATCATCTTCCATATACTCTCGCATTTTACGTTCTTCCCAATTTTTACCAAATAAAGGGTTATAGCCATAGGCCTCCATTCCGTGCGCTACCACTCCAAAACCCCAACCTAGCGCAGGAAAAATAACCCAAGGAAAACTAGTTGTATTGTAATTTATAATTGCTAAAAACGTTATTACTAAAAGATAGGCCATTAAATTGCCATAAAATCCTTTTATCTTTTCTACTTTTTCTTTTGCTTTCTCGTAGCGTTTGTCTTCTAAATAAACTTTTTGTGTCTCCATGTTTGAAATTTGTTTTGTGAGCATGGGCAATTCCACTCGGAATTCTGATGCTGATTTAGTTATAGTTACTTTTTTATCTGATAGTATTTTATAGCGCTCTTGAATATTTTGTAAGCCTACTCCTGTACTCTTTTTTACGACCGATTTTTCTTGTAGATTATTGCTAATAACGAGTGTTCCGTTTTGTTCAAAAACCTTTATGTGTAGTGGTTTATTTGAGGATACCACATTATGTTTTACCGCGTTTTCAAGTAACAACTGTAACGATAAAGGCACAATTCTGGCTTCAGGATTCTTAATTTGTTCAGGAATTTCGAAAATGATACTATCTTCAAATCGCATTTGTAATAAGCGCACATAGGTTTTCGCAAATTGCAATTCTTCGTCTACAGATACCAAATCTTTATTTTTTTGTTCTAACACATAACGGTAAACCTTTGAAAGTGAGGTGGTAAACTTCTGCGCTTGATTTGGATCTTCTTCAATTAAACTCGTTAATACGTTTAAACTATTGAATAAAAAATGCGGGTCTAACTGATTCTTTAAAGCATCAAACTTTGCCGATGCCGTACCTGCAATAATTTTTTGTTCGGTTACCTTTTTTTGCTGACTTGCCTTATAAAAATAAATAGCATGAAAAAAAACAGAGACTACTAAAGTAATTAAAAGCGATACCGCATAAAAAGAGGGATTTTCATTTTGAATAAAACCGTCCCAATCTTTATTCCCTAGTACTATCTGGATAAAAAAACGGATTAAAAAAACACCTGCCATAGTAAGTACAACACTTCCTAAAGCACCAATTAAAAGTCTATACTTGCTATATTTTTCCCAAACTACTTTTTTATTCAAATAATCGAAAAACGAAATGTTTATAAGCGTCAATACACAAGCATAAAGCATATAAAGTCCAATGTTTTTCCAGAAAATAAGATCTAACGGAACGGGTCTACCTCCAAGAACATTAAAACCTATGTCTATAAAAGCGATTACCGATCCGACTATAAGTCCTATTATTATGGTTTTTCTTAAATTCTTCATTTTTAATGTTATGCTTTTAGGGCTAATACCGAGTATTTTTCTTTAAAGATATTAAAAAGTGTTGGCAAGGGTCTTTATTTTTGATTTGCATTACCTGCTAAGTTATCTTTTATCAAAATTGACTGTTTTTCTTTCTAAATAAAAAATAGAAAAACTGAAATGTAGAATTTAAAGACTGAGTTGTTATAAATGTATTTATGAGTTACTTTATAGTGATTAAAGATTTAGACACTTGGCGCTGAATACTAAGTAATGGGAAAAACCAATTTTGAATATCACATTAAATAGAATGCGTTAGCCTTATGTTAAATATTTACCAATTTTATAATATAAAAAGTACCTTAGGTGCAGACAATACTTTTAGACTAATTTAACCCTTAAACCACGCATGCAAAAATTTACAATCCTACTCATTTTAAGTTTATCCTTTAGTTTAACCAATGCACAAAACAATGATAGGGTAAAACAAACACCAACACCTAATTACAGAGCTGCTGCCAAATACTCTCCGACTAATTTAGGTAAATTAGTGCACTCAACTTCGGTGAACCCTCATTGGTTAAAAAACGGTAATCGCTTTTGGTATCAATACAAAACTACTGACGGCTCTAAGTACTATATTGTGGATGCCGATAACCGCAGTAAAAGAGAACTTTTTGATAACGAAAAAATGGCTAAGTGGTTAACAGAGCTGACTAGAGATCCCTATGATGCCAAACATTTGCCAAAATTCGATTTTGAATTCGTAAAAAACGAAACCGCGATCCGCTTTTATGTCACATCTACTGAAAAAGTTGACGAAGAGAAAAAAGACGGTGACTCAGAAACTGAAAATAGTATAGAAACAGATTCCACAAAAACCAGTGATAAGAAAAAAGAAAAATCTAAAAAGCCTAAACAAGTAAATAAAGTTTATCATTTTGAATATGTTCTAGGCAGTAATACTTTAACCCTTATTAGCAACAAAAAGAAAGCTGATGAAGATTGGAAAAAATGGGCCAATATTGCACCAGACAGTTCTATCGTTTTATTCTCCAAGAACTATAATATGTATTGGATGGATAAAGAAAATTTCTTAAAAGCTGTAAAAAACGAAAAGGATTCTACTATCGTGGAAAACCAATGGACAACAGATGGAGAAGAAAATTATGATTTTGGTGGAAGTACTCGTGGTGAAAACAATGAAACGAAGCTAAAGAATAAAGACGATCGAAAATCTGTTCGTGGTCTTTGGTCTCACGATTCCAAAAAATTTGTATTCGAAAGAACGGATTCCAGACACATTAATGATCTTTGGGTGATTAACACCACCTCTAGCAAACGCCCAACTCTAGAAACTTATAAATACCATATGCCAGGTGAAGATGAGTTTTACAAAGCAGAGCTTCATGTGTTTGATATCCCTACAAAAAGTAAAATTCAGGTACAATTAGATACGGTAAAGCAGCAGAGTATTGAAGTTTACCGTGAACCCACAAAAAAATCGAATGAGGATGATGACTTTAGACCATCCTTACTTTTATCTAAAAAAGGTAAAATTTATTACAGCACCATAAGCAGAGACCGCAAAAAGCTCGATATCTGTGTTGCGGATATTAACACTGGGGAAACCAAAGTACTAATTGAAGAGCGCTTTAATACCTATATTGAGGCACGTCCTTTGGTGCTATTTAATAATGAAACTGAAATGCTACATTGGGCCGAACGTTCGGGGTGGGCGCACTATTATTTATATGATATTAATGGTAATTTAAAAAATGAAATCACCTCTGGATCCTATCATGTAGAAAGAGCGATTGGCGTAGATGAAAAAAATAGAAAATTATACTTTACAGCACATGGTATTCCGAAAGAACAAGATCCTTATTACGAACACATGTACAGTATTAACTTAAATGGTTCTGGTTTAAAAGCGTTAAATCCTGGGGATTTTAACACGAGTACGGATATGGGTGATGCTAATGCCTTTTTTGTCAATAATTATTCTAGGGTTAATATGGCTCCTAAATCAGAACTAAGATCTAGTGCAGGAAACTTAATCATGGCATTAGAAGAGGCCGATTTGTCACAATTGATGGCGACAGGGTATCAGTTCCCTGAAACCTTTAAAATGAAAGCAGATGATGGAATTACAGATATTTATGGTGTCATGTACAAGCCATTCGATATGGATACAACCATGACTTACCCTTTACTAGAATACGTGTATCCTGGACCCCAAACGGAAGCTGTAAATAAGTCCTTTTCTTTAAGTATGGACCGTTTAGATCGTATGGCTCAAGTAGGGTTCATTGTAGTAACCATGGGAAATCGTGGTGGTCACCCAGACCGCTCTAAATGGTATCATAATTATGGTTATGGTAATCTTAGAGATTATGGTTTAGCCGATAAAAGACATGTTGCAGAACAACTTGCCGACAAACATTCCTATATAGATATTGAAAAAGTGGGCATTTATGGTCACTCTGGTGGTGGTTTTATGTCTACCGCAGCCATGCTCGTGTATCCAGATTTCTTTAAAGCTGCAGTATCTTCTGCTGGAAACCATGATAACAATATTTATAATAGCTGGTGGAGCGAAACACACCATGGCGTACAAGAAGAAATGGATGATGACGGTACTATAAAATATAAATACCTCATAGACGACAACCAATCTTTAGCCAAAAATTTAAAAGGAAATTTGATGCTCATCACCGGTGATGTAGATAATAACGTTCACCCAGGAGGTACTATTAGAATGGCAAACGAGTTAATTAAAGCCAATAAACGCTTCGATTTTATGCTCATGCCAGGTCAACGTCATGGTTTTGGAAACATGACGGAATATTCATTTTGGCTCCGTGCCGATCATTTTAGCAAACACCTGCTAGGGGTTGAAGCTACGGATATCGATATTAGTGAGATCAATAGAGACCAGCCGAAATCTAAATAAGTAAGACATTAAAAAAACTACGTTTTAAAAGGCGGTTTTTTTTGAATTCAATATACATATCAAACTATAAAAAAATTAAGATTAGCGAAGTGTAAAAATTGAATACTGAAATGTAGTTTGATGCGATATTTGATAAAATTCAACTAATTTTGCAGCATGATTAGAACGTTTCAGCTTCGAGTTTCATTAAAAGAAGAATCGCAAGAAGGTATTCTTAGCACTAAGGCTGCAAAATATTTAGGCGTAGCTGAAAAAGATATTACCGTTAAAGTACTTCGGAAATCTATTGACGCCCGTAAACCGAGTATCTATTTTAATTATAAGCTAGAAGTATATCTCAGAGAAAAACCATCTGAGAAGCCGGACTATATTTTCGACTACAAAGATGTTTCCAAAGCGAAAGAAATCCACATTATTGGTTTTGGTCCTGCCGGAATGTGGGCAGCGCTACGTTGTTTAGAATTAGGATTTAAACCCATCGTGCTAGAACGTGGTAAAAATGTACAAGACAGGCGAAGAGATATAAAAGCGATAAATCGAGACCATATTGTTGGGGAAGATTCTAATTACTGCTATGGCGAGGGTGGCGCTGGCACGTATTCCGATGGAAAACTTTACACCCGAAGCTTAAAACGTGGCGATGTGCGCCGGGTATTTGAAAGTTTGGTACATCATGGCGCTACGGAGCAAATTTTAATTGATGCGCATCCGCATATTGGCACTAATAAGCTTCCTAAGATTGTAGAGAATATTCGAGAAACTATTTTAAAGTTTGGTGGCGAAATTCATTTTAATACCCGTGTGGTAGATTTTACGATTCAAAATAATGCCATTAAAGCCATACAACTTCAAAATGGTCAAGAAATGATCGTTTCTAAAGTGATTTTAGCAACGGGTCATTCCGCCAGAGATATTTATTATTTATTACATAAAAAAGAGATTGCTTTAGAAGCTAAATCCTTCGCTATGGGCGTTCGTGTAGAGCATCCACAACATATTATTGATAGTATTCAGTACCATTGTTCTGGTGAGCGCAACGAGTTGTTACCAGCAGCTTCTTACAGTTTGGTGGAACAAGTTAAAAATAGAGGTGTTTATTCCTTTTGCATGTGTCCGGGTGGCTTTATTGTTCCTGCGGCAACCTCTGCGGGCGAAGTAGTGGTGAACGGCATGTCGCCCTCCAAGAGAAATAACTTGTATGCGAATTCAGGCATCGTAGTAGAAATTAATGCAGATGAAGATTTAAAAAAATATGAATCGCATGGGGTTTTAAAAGGTTTGGCTTTTCAAATGGACTTAGAACGATTGGCATTTACTGCTGGCGGAAGAACACAAACCGCTCCAGCACAACGTTTAACAGATTTTGTAGAAGGAAAATTATCAACAGACTTAAACTCTAGTTCCTACCAACCGGGATTAAAATCGGTGCCTTTACATTCGCTTTTACCAAAATTTATCGGAAGCAGACTTCGCGCTGGATTTGCAGTTTTTGGAGAAAAAATGAAGGGGTACTACACTTCTGAAGCTAACATTATTGGCGTAGAATCAAGAACCTCATCGCCAGTAAATATCCCAAGAAATTCAACTTTAGAACACCCTGAAATAGCGGGACTCTTCCCATGTGGCGAAGGTGGTGGTTATGCAGGTGGTATTGTTTCTGCTGCCATGGACGGCGAGCGTTGCGCGGAAGCAGCATGTCATTAGATTTTATTTTTGGGTCAAATAAGTGGTAAAAATCAATTTTGAAATAGCGAAGCTATGGAACAAAAAATGTTTGTTGAACCGACTTTAGTAGCAGGCTCATTATCTAATCACTAAACGTCTCCGAATTATTTAGGGTTTAATGCTTCCGAGGCGCTGTATCTAGACAAGTATTAAGTACAAAGGCAAAAACTTATGTCGAATGTCAAAAGACAAATATAGAAAGCTTTTATCTAAAAATCCAATAATCTAATAATCGAACAATTTAAATTGAAGTTTTTAAAAAAGTAACCTTAAACTTTAAACATTTTCAAACCTTAAACTACCTAAGAATCGCATTCGGGAAAACAACGGGACTCTCAAATCCGTTTGCTCCGACAGCTGAAACTCCAAAGAAATAATTATCAATAACAATACCCTCTAAGGTAAATTCGTTGATGTCACCTACTAAACGGCTATGATCCCAAGTGGGCGAGGTAGTATCTCTCCAGTAAATTTTGTAAGCTGTGGCACCGTCTACTTTAGACCATTCAAATTTCGCCGATGCTTCAACAATACCTCCAATTTTAACTTCTTTCGGAGCTGGTGGCGCCCATGCGATAGATGCTAAGTTAATCGCATTTACAGCGGTTAATTTTTTAGCGTAGTCAAAGTTTACGTGTTCTAAAACATCGCCATATTCAATACCATTTTCAGTGCGAATGTCTTGGTGTTGTTGGGTGTAATTTTCATGGGCTTCCATGATACGGATGCCTGCAAAACCAGCATCGTTAAAAGGGCGATGATGACCACCTCGACCAAAACGATCTAATCGGTAAATCATCATTGGATTCATTTCGGGCATGTACGTTTTTACATTTTTATGTATGTACCGTGCTAATTGACGCGAAATACCGTCCACCTCTCCACCGTAAAAGCGACGCATTTGTCGTTCTCTATCGGTTTCTGTGGCAGGGACTGGCTCTGAGAAAATTCTAAAATCTGTATTGCTAATAATACCGTCAACACCTTTGATGTTCCCAATCATATCATTATTTAAAATTCCGATAACTTCCCAGCCTTTTTCTTTGGCGTATTTTGCTAAACCACCACCACCAAAAAGTCCTTGCTCTTCGCCTGAAAGTCCCACATAAATAATGCTATTTTCAAATTGATATTTTGATAAAACTCTGGCTGCCTCAATAGTTCCCGCCATGCCGCTAGCGTTATCGTTTGCCCCAGGCGCATCGGTCGTAAAATCCATGGTATCACTCGCACGCGAATCAATATCACCACTCATGATTATATATCGATTGGGGTATTTTGTACCTTTTTGTATGGCAACTACATTTACCACCCAGGCGTCTTTCGGTATTCTAGAACCCATTTCAGTAGTCACAAAATCTTTTTGATAGAAAACATTTAAGCAGTTTTTGCAATCCTTACTAATGTTTTCAAATTCGGACTTTATCCAACGACGCGCAGCGCCAATACCGCGAGTATTTGATACCGTATCGCTAAAGGTATTTCTGGTGCCAAAATTGGCTAAAGTGCTAATATCATTTTTTATGCGATTTGCAGAAACGGCATCGATAATATCATAAATACGGACATCTGTTTGTGCAAAAAACGTAGTAGAAGTTAGTAATACGAATGCAAGGAATATGTTTTTCATAATGTTTTGTTTACTTATTTTTTAAATGGTATAAACCAAGAATTGGACCCAAGGATAAAAATAGAAAAATTAAAGTTGGATTCATGCTTAAAGCTAAAAAAGATAATAACTGAATACTAACAATACTCAAAGCAAAACCAATACAGGTAACGAGGGTTAACCCAGTACCTTTTAAAGCAACAGGCGCGGCATTCGCTACTAGGCTAGAAAATTGTGGAGAATCTGCGGCAACGGCCATACCCCACATACACCAACTGACTAAGAAAATCATTGGCGAGACCAAAAATAGGGCAGGAGAGATTAGGCAGAATATTCCAGATACTAACAAGGAAACAAAAGCGACCTTATAACTACCAACTCGAATAGAAAATAGTCCACCTAAAACACAGGCTAAAGCCCCGCAGGTAATGACTATAAATGTCCATAGGGGTATAGAAAAAAAGGTGGAATTTATGTCATTAAACGTTTTAATGGCTAAGGGTGTAAATGCCCAAAAGGCATACAGTTCCCACATGTGTCCAAAATAACCGATAGCGGCTTTTTTAAATGACGCATGTTTGAAAAGTAACAGTCCTGCTTTTAACTGCAACTTTTTACTAGATTTTCTATAGGGGCCGTTTGGAACGAAAAAAAGAATCATACATCCACCTAAAACGGCTAAAAGTGAAGTCGTTTTTATAATGCCTGTATAGTCTGTATTTATATCCAACGCAGTCAATAAAAAAGGAAAAGCAGTGCCTAAAACCAAAGCACCGACCAATAAACCTAAAACTTTACCTAAGCGCGTATCATAATAATCTGCTGCTATTTTCATCCCGATCGGGTAAATACCTGCTAAAAAAAAACCAGTTCCAAAACGCGCGAAGAAAATGATTTCTTTGGTTAAATTTTCAACCAATAAGCTAAAATTGCAAAGTGCTCCTAGTATGGCACAAATAAAAAATACTTTAGACGGGGAAAAGCGGTCTGCTATTAGTAAAAGAGCAAAAAGCAGTGTTCCTATAATAAATCCAAATTGCACGGAAGACAAAATATAGCCCATATCGCCATCTGCTAAACCTATTTTTAACGATAAATCGTCCACAATGGCATTGCCCGCGAACCAAAGGGAAGTGCAGGCAAATTGTGCAATAACCAGTAAAGGAAGAATGTGTGGTTTTGGTTTCAAGGTTGATTTATGAAATTAATAGTAGGTTGATAATTTCTATTTTACCTCTCCTCTTGTATCCGACGATAGCAACGAGAGGAATGCATAGGTCCAAACTACTTTTGCAGTAGTTCCGGGAGAGGACTATTCCACAAAACGCTTTAAAAGTTTCCTCACATCTTTAGTACCATCAACATAATATTTAGCCTGTGTTTTTTGGAGTCCGACTTTTACCGTTACCGCACTTTCGGGTAATTCTTGAAACATAAATTCATCGGTCCAGTCATCACCAATAGCAAAAACAAAGTCGTAATCGGCTTCTCCAAACATGCGCATGGCAGCGCGACCCTTGTTCACATTACTGCTTTTTATTTCCATGACTTTGTTACCGTTCAATACACTCAAATCGTCATTAGCAATTAAACTAGTTAATACTGTGTTGAGTTCCGAAGCTCTTTTTTGACCAAAATCCGGATCTGTTTTTCGGTAATGCCAAGCCAAAGAATAGTTTTTTTCTTCGATAAAACTGCCAGGCGTTCTATCCACAAACGATTCTAAAACAGGCTGAATCTTTTCCATCCAGTCTTTTTTTACGTTTTCAAGCATCGAAAAATCACCTCCGTTTTTAGACAGCCATACTCCATGTTCCACAATCATATTATATTTCTTGAGTAAAAACCATTTGGTAAAGGTTTCTTTATCGCGACCGCTAATCAAAAACATATCCGTATTCTCTTGTGATGAAATTTTATCTAGAAGTTCGTATAATTCTTCATCCGGACTCGCTTTTTGAGGATCGTTATGGAAAGCGGCTAAGGTTCCATCATAATCTATAAACAATAGCCTTCTTTTGGCGGTTGTGTATTCTTTTAGCACCGAATTAAGTAATTGATCGGTTAGTTTTTTAGAAACGTACGCGTGACTTTTTTCTTTCTGATTTTTTAAGGATGTCATAAAATCATTTGCCCATTTTTCCACATTGTAGCGTTCCAATCTTTTTTGAAGTATATCATTGCGTTCCTGTTGCTCTTCAATAGGCATAGTTATAGCTTGGTTGATGGCATCTGCTATTTGTTCAAAGTTATTAGGATTAATCAATAAGGATTCATTCATTTCGTTAGCAGAACCCGCCATTTCACTCAAAATTAAAACACCTGTTTTATCTGTTCTGGTGGCGATATATTCTTTGGCAACCAAATTCATACCATCGCGAATGGGCGTTAACCAAGCAATGTCGGAAGAAGTATACAAATCGATTAAATTTTCAAAAGGCATAGAACGGTAGAAATACCAAATAGGCGTCCAGCTCACCGTAGAAAACTCTCCGTTAATTCGTCCTACTAATTCATCCACTTCGCGCTTTAATAACTGATATTGAGGCACATTGCTTCGTGAAGGCACCGCTAAAATAATCAAACGTACTTTTTCTTTATACTGCGGATATTTATTTAAAAAATACTCAAAAGCATTCAATCGCTTTGCAATTCCCTTAGAATAATCCAAACGATCAATAGAAAGTAAAAACTTCGCATCGGGCGTAGATTCTTTATGAGCGTCTAGTCGTTGTTGTAATTCGGAATGTTCTTCTGGTGCTTTTTGTTGATGTGCTTTTGCAGCATCACTAAACTTTTTATAGTCGATTCCCATAGGGAAGGAATCTACCTTTATTATTCTATCGTCTAAATAAATATCATTAAAACTAACTTCTAAGCCTAACAAGCGTTTTACCGAACTTAAAAAGTGTCGTTCGTAATCGTAGGTATGAAAACCGACTAAATCAGCCCCTAACAAACCTTGTAGAATTTCTTTACGCCAAGGCAGGGTTCTAAATATTTCATAAGACGGAAAAGGAATATGTAAAAAGAAACCGATAGAAATATCAGGCAACTTTTCTTTAACCATTTGCGGCACTAACATTAATTGATAATCATGCACCCAAACAATATCATCTTCATTCGCTTTCGCCACAATAGCATCAGCAAATTTTTGATTTACTTTTTTATAAGTTTCCCAACTTTCTAGTTCAAACTCAGCATATTCTAAGAAATAATGAAAAAGTGGCCAGATGGTTCGGTTACTAAATCCGTAATAAAAGCCATCTACTTCATCAGTGGTTAAATTTACTTTTGAAGATCCATGTTTCGCCAAGGCTTCATCAATTTTTCCTGACATGCCATCAGGAATTTCTTCATCGGTTAAACCACTCCAACCAATCCAAAGACTATCACCACCTTGATGCACAGATTTCATACCGGTGGCCAAACCACCCACACTTGGTATTGCTTTAATAGTATTATTGTCAATTTGCAATTGTACGGGTAGTCTGTTTGAGATTATGATAGTTTTGCCCATTATTAGCTGTTTTTTGGTGTATTGTATTTTATTTTTTCTAAATTTCGTGAAAAAGATGGGTTAATACAATAAATACGCTCTTTTGTGTTATTTATTTATTGATATGAAACTATACATAATAAGTTTTAGAGATTTCTTTGTCAAAGACCTAATAATTCTTAAATTCTGTTAATGTCCGATAAGAATAAAATATCCTAAAAAGAATTTTAAATAATTTAAAAAAGTAAAAAAGATTTAAACGTATGAATAATTTAGATTACGGAATAATAGGTAATTGTAGAAGTGCCGCATTAATTTCTAAAAATGGGTCAATAGATTGGTGTTGTTTGCCAGAGTTTGATTCGCCCTCGGTATTTGCAAAGCTGTTAGATGATGAAATAGGCGGGAGTTTTGGTTTTGACGTTGATGACTCTTATAAAATTCAACAAGCTTACGACCCAGAAACAGCTATTTTAATTACTAGTTTTGTTTCTGGAGAAGATAGTTTTGAATTGCATGATTTTATGCCTAGATATCATAAGGATGATGGTAGTTATTTTGCGCCGCCAGAAGTAATTAGATATATAAAGCTAGTTTCAGGAAAACCTAAATTTAAAGTGATTTATAATCCTAAATTAGAATATGCGCAGGGTAAAACAGAATCGTTCATTAAGAAAGATTTTATTGCTAGTCTTACGCACGAAGTAAAGTTCGATACTGTTTTTTTATATACCTCTTTTGATAAAGAAAGTATAGTTAATGGCGAAGAAATTACATTAACAGATAATGGTTTTTTTCTTTTAACCTATAACGAGAAGATATTTTTGCCGACTACCAAAAATGTATTTTTAAATTTAGAGCGCACGCGTATTTATTGGTTAGATTGGTCACAAAAAACACCTACCTATAAAAAGTTTAACACACAAATTAAACGAAGTGTGGTAACTTTAAAGCTATTGAGCTACGATAAAACAGGAGCAGTTTTGGCTGCTGCTACAACCTCTTTACCAGAAACTATTGGCGAAGTACGTAATTGGGATTATCGTTTCTGTTGGATTCGTGATGCCTCTATGGTCATTAAAGTAGTTTCTGAATTAGGACATAAAAATGTAGCGAAAAGATACTTACAATTTATCATCGACTTAATTCCTGATAAGGATGAAAAACTCCAAATTATGTACGGAATTAATCGTGAAAAGAAATTAACCGAAGTTACTTTAGAACATTTAAGCGGGTATAAAGGCTCAAAACCTGTTAGAGTAGGGAATGCCGCTTATGAACAAGTACAACATGATATTTATGGTATTTTAATGGATGTTATTTACGAATTGATAAAACAGTTTAGTACCGACATTCAAAATGGAGAAGAGCTTTGGGGAATCACGAAGGGCATTGTCTGGATTGTTGAAAAGCATTGGCAAGAAGCCGACAAAGGTATCTGGGAGTTCCGATCTGAAGACCAACATTTCACCTTCTCAAAAGTGCTCTGCTGGACAGCTATTGATCGCGCTATTAAGGTAGCCGAAATGTTGAATAAGCAACATAAAATTGAAAAATGGAAACCGCTTGAAGAAAAAATCAAGAAAGATATAATGGAGAAGGCTTGGAACGAAGAAAAACAGGCGTTTACTCAAAGCTACGGATCCGAACACATGGATGCCTCTGTGCTATTGATGGAATCGTATGGCTTTATTGATGCGAAAGACCCAAAATATGTGAGTACGGTAAAGGCTGTTGAAAAGGATTTGTGTAATGATGGTTTATTATACCGCTATAAAAATGAAGATGATTTTGGAGAACCTTCTTCTTCCTTTACGATTTGTACTTTTTGGTTTATCAACAGCTTATTCAAAATAGGCGAAGAAGAAAAAGCATTGAAACAGTTTGAACAATTACTAAGTTATAGTAATCATCTAGGTTTATTTAGTGAGGATATTGATTTTAAAACCAAACGCTTATTGGGGAATTTTCCGCAGGCTTATTCGCATTTAGCCTTAATTGAATGTGCCATTAACTTCTCTAAAAAAGAATCAGAAGAAAGTATCTTGGAATCGATGGGGCATTAAGGGCAAATAATGATTCTCCCTTTGAAGGCCTGTGCTGAGCGGAGTCGAAGTCCGCTGAGAATAATCCCCCTTTGAAGGGGGCCAGGGGATTTAATTTTTAGCAAAATGTTCAAGTAATACATTGGCTGCTATATTAACACTATGATTATATACTATTACCCATAGTTTTAATTTTTTCCAACAATGCCGTTAAATGATCTATTGTCGTAAACGGATTCATTATTGTAGTCCGCAAATAAAAGATTTTCTTCAGGGTGGTTTGCACCAAATAAAATTCGCCATCTTCTAAAAGTTGTTGGCGGATTTTTATATTTAAGGTATTTAGATCATCATTACTTATTCCATGAGGTTTAAACCTAAAACATACAATATTAGAGTCTGGTGCTAAGGCGAGTTCAAACTGTGGGTCTTTTTGGATAATTTCGGCGAAATCTCGCCCTAAGTCGTATAAATTAGTCACATACTCGTCAAAAATACCTTCACCATAGGTTTTAAACATGGTGAACCAATGTAAGCTCATCATAGTTTTGGTACATTCAAAAGTACGTTTGGCTAAATTATACCAGTCTTCTCCTTCGGATGCGCCTAGTAAATAGTCGGCTTTCTGACTAAAAGTGGAATAGGAGTGTGCTCCATCTTTAAACAATAGTGCGGTAGTAATTGCCGGCATCATCATCATTTTGTGTCCGTCTATCACCACTGAATCTGCGTTTTCGATCCCTTTTAAAGTATAGCTGTATTTCTCTGAAAAAATGGCTGCTCCGCCGTGCGCCCCGTCCACATGAAACCATAGATTGTGTTTTTTACTAAAAGAACTTATCGCTTCTAAATCATCATACATTCCTGTTGCGGTAGAAGGCGCACTGCCGATAATGGCAAATACGGTAATTCCGTTTAATTTTGCGTTTTCTAAAGTCTCATCTAAAAGTGAAGTATCCATTTTAAAATCCACCGTCGCTGGGATTTTTATAATACCCTTATCGCCTAAACCCATAATTCTTGCAGCTCGGTCTGCACAATAATGCGCTTCTTCACTTACAATTATTCCTAGGGAATCTGTATGTCCTTTTGTCCAAATATCTTCGGCAACCTTTGCTTTTCTTGCAGCTAGTAATGCAGTAAGATTAGCTAAAGTACCTCCTGAAGTCAAAAATCCTCTTGAATCAGCATTATATCCTAGTTTCTTACATAATTCACCCGTAACGATGCGTTCCATTGCCGTAGATGCCATGCCCATTTCATAAACCGCCATTCCGTTATTCATTAAGGCGCTTACCATGCCAGTAAGCGCTGTAATAGGAGCAGGGGCTGTAACTTGGTGCCCCACATATTTTGGATGATGAACATGTATACTATGCTTTAAAGTTTCAGTAAACAAGGTATCTTCTTCCCCATTTTCTAAAAAATCATTCCAATAATCACGTTCCTCTTCTGGTAGCTTCCAATCCAATACTTTCTTAGGTTTTCCAGAAATAGACTGTGCTAAATGATTTGCTAATTCATCGACAAGTTGGTGTCCCCGCTTTCTGAATTCTTCTGGGTCGTAAGCGGATTTCAAAAGGGTCTTTTTCATTTGTTAAATTTAGAATCTTATCAGATGCTAAACAACGAATTTTAAAAATAAACTTAGTATAATTCGTATTTTTTATTCACTTAGCGGAATTCGATATTCTAAGGACTTTGGGTATAAATTTCAATTGAATTCTTAAATAATAAAATTGTTTTATAAATACTTGTAAAAGTTAAAGAGCATCTCTTTTAATTGATAATTTCCTCAATTCATTTGATTTTTTCCTTAGCTCATTACTTTTAAGTTGATAGAGCCTTAGTCTTCTAATAATTTTGGCTTAAGTAAAACAAAAATGTATAACAATTAAAAACAAAAAAATGATAACTAAAGCAACGATTAAAGAATTAATTTTTTTACGAATGTTCGCATTTATTATGGCTCTCGGGGTTATTTTTATAACTACTTCGGCATTTGAAGAAACTGGTAATAAAAGATTTAGTGAAATTGATGTAGAACGAATAAATATCGTAGAAAAAGATGGGACTGTAAAAATGATTATCACTAATGTGGAGCGTTTCCCTAACGGCCATGATACAATAAATAAAAGACCAACGAATGAAACACGAAAAAAGCGTTCAGGAATGATTTTCTTCAACGAAGATGGAATTGAATGTGGAGGTTTTATATACGATGGACAAAAAAATGAAAGTGGACATAGCTCTGGTTTGTCTCTGACTTATGATCAATATGATGGAGATCAAGTAATGCAGTTACTCACCCAAGATTATACCAAAGGCGATCAACGATATGTTTCAAGTAGTCTTGTGTTCAACGATCGACCTGCAAAAGAGTCGCAAATGAAAACGAGCGAAATAATGAATGAATTGAAAGAGCTTCGCCAAAAAGATCCAAAAGCGGCTCAGTTGAAATATAAAGAATATGAAGAATTAGGATTGATAGGTGGAGCTCCACGTGTAATGCTTGGAAAATCAAGAAGTCAAAACAATGGGTTATTTCTTTTTGATACTAAAGGAATGCCTAAAGCGATGTTTTATGTGGATAAGGAAAACAGTGCTAAGTTAGACTTTTTTGATGATAAAGGAAATGTTATAGCCTCGTTTCCAGAGCAACAAAACGATAAATAAACACCCTAAAAAAATAGTCCTATAAAAATTTATAGGACTATTTTTGTGGGAGAGATTTTCGAAAAATGAAAAAAATTGCATTTGAAATAAAACGAAGCAAGTACTTTTTACTGTTTGTTTTTCTTTTTGCCTATGCACAGTCTATACAAGTGCGCTTCTTATTAAGGCAGCAATTAAACTGGTATATTTTTACTCCTGAGGCTGCTCTGGTATCTTTATTTTCAGCCTGTATTTTATTTGTAATCCTTAACTTTTTTATGGAGCGATGGCAGAAATCAGAGGTGTTTAACCTTAAGGAACTATCAAAAATAGTATTCGTTTCAGTTGTGATATTTCTGATAGTAATGAAATTTTTAGGTTTAATAGCAGCCGTTATTTTTGATACATTCGAACGAAATTTTAATAGTAAAACGCTTGCACTATCAATAAGTTCTAATTTAATGGACGCTTTTATCTATGGTAGTTTCTTTTTAGCTTACTACTATTATCGTAAATATAAAAAGAACCAAATTGAAATAACAAATTACAACCAAGCGCTGGCAGAGAGTAAAATTAATCAGCTTAAAGCACAACTTAATCCTCATTTTTTATTTAATAATCTGAATGTTTTAGATCAATTAATAGAGGAAGATAAATACCAAGCTTCTGAATTCTTAAACGAATTTGCTGAGATTTATCGTTATGTTTTGCAGGTGTCTGATCAAAAAATAATTTCAATAAGTGAGGAGCTAACTTTTGTTCAAAAGTATTTTAATTTGATGAAGCACAAATATGGAAATGCTTATATATTGGAAATTGAAACAGAAAGTACCAAAGGTAATATTGTGCCGCTAACTTTACAGTTGCTCCTTGAGAATGCAATACAACATAATTTAGGAAAAGAATCAGCGCCGATTACCATAAAAATAAGTATTAAGGATGTCATAATGGTTTCAAATAATATAATACCAAAACTACATTCAAAAGCCACTTCGGGGAGAGCAATCAATAATTTAAATGAGCAGTATGGTATGCTATCAAAAAGCCCTGTTGAAATTACAAGAACAGAATATGATTTTTCAGTAAGCGTACCTATAATTTGAATAAAAAGTAAATGATAAAAGTACTAATTATTGAGGATGAAATTCCCGCTAGAAAAAAACTAAAAAGATTTCTGCAAGAAGTAGAGGAGTCTATAGTCATAATTGCTGAACTAGATACAGTACAAAGCTCTGTTAAATTTTTGAAAGAAAACAATGTTGATTTAATTATATCAGACATAGAATTATTAGACGGAAACGCATTTGAAATCTATCGTCAGGTTAAAATTACAAGTCCTATTATTTTTTCAACAGCTTATGATCAATTTTTAATGAAAGCTTTTGAGACTAACGGCATTGAATACCTTTTAAAACCCTTTTCAAAAGAACGTTTCAATCAAGCTTGGGGTAAATTTTTAATTTTAAGAGAATCTAAAACTACGGATGATCAATTACTGTCAAAAATTCATCATATTCTCGAAAAAAAATTAGAAACAAAAACTTATAAAAACCGCTTTAGTATCAACTCACCAAAAGGAGTATATTTTTTAGAAGCTGAAAACATAACGTTTTTTGAAGCTAATGAAGGTGTTATTTTTGCATATGAAAAATCAGGTAAAAAACACTTACTGAGCGAAACCACCCTTAAAGGTTTAGAGGTTTTACTTCATCCAGTTAATTTTTTTAGAATTAACCGTAATCAGATCGTCAATAAAAAATACATTGAAAAAATGGAGCGTTATACTAAAAATACTTTAGCCATCAAAATTAGCCACCACCAAGCATATCTAAAGACAAGCCAAAGCATTACTGCCAATTTTCGTGAGTGGATAGAAAAATAGTATCTGAGATAAAAACAATACATAACGTAATATAACCACTAATTAAAACAAAAAAACCGCTCTTTAAAGAGCGGTTTTTTGACCTTTGTAAAAAAATTAGTTGAGTTAGTCAAAGGTGTAACCATTGTCAGCAGCTACTTTATCAGCAATTTGCGTGCGTAAAGCTACTACATTAGGGTTGTTGGTGTATTTTGTGAAACGTTTTAGTCCCATTAACATCATACGCTGTTCGTCTCCTTCGGCAAAAGAAATAATCGCTTCTTTTCCTTTTTGGATAACCGTTTCAGTAGCGCTGTATAAATATAATTTCGACATGGCAATTTGAGTAGCTTGTGCGGCTTCACCAAAACGTTTTACGTTTTTCTGTGTTCTTAAAATTGTAGATTCTGCCATATATACTTCTATCAAAATATCAGAAGCAGCTAACATTAATTGCTGATGATTCTCTAATTCAGGGCCATATTTTTGAACCGCTGAACCAGCAACCATTAAAAATACTTTCTTTAATCGCTTCACTAAGTCTTTCTCTTCGGCAAATAGTTCAGAAAAGTCAGGTGTATCAAAAGAAGGAATTCCCATTAATTCCTCACCAACTTTAGTCGCTGGGCCTAGAAGATCCACATGACCTTTCATGGCTTTTTTAACCAACATTCCAACAGCAAGCATACGGTTAATTTCGTTAGTTCCTTCGTAGATTCTAGCAATACGCGCATCTCTCCAAGCAGACTCCATTGGGGTATCGGCACTAAAGCCCATACCACCAAAAATTTGGATTCCTTCATCTGTACAATTCTGTACATCTTCGGAAACGGCAACTTTAAGAATAGAACATTCTATCGCATATTCTTCTACTCCTTTAAGTTCAGCTTCTTGGTGTGTGTTACCTGAAGCTTCACGCATAGTAATTCTATCTTCTATATTTTTAGCAGCCCTGTAACTAGCAGATTCATCAGCATAGCAGTTGGTTGCCATATTGGCGATTTTAGCTTTAATAGCGCCAAAATTCATTATGGGCGTATTAAACTGAATTCTTTCATTAGCGTATTTTGTAGCTTCGTCAATTACTCTACGCTGTGCGTCTAAACATGCAGCTGCCAGTTTAATTCTACCAACGTTTAGCGCATTCATTGCGATTTTGAATCCGTTTCCACGATCAGAAAGCATATTTTCTATAGGCACTTTAGTTTCATTGAAGAAAACTTGTCGTGTAGAAGAAGAGTGAATCCCTAATTTCTTTTCTTCATCGCCCATACTGATTCCATTGCTTGGATCGTTTTCTACGATAAAACCAGTAATATTTTTATCATCTCCAATTCGTGCAAAAACAATAAAAAGGCTACAAAATCCGGCATTCGAAATCCACATTTTTTGCCCTGTAATACTATAATTTTTTCCGTCTTCGGATAAAACAGCTTTTGTTTTGCCCGAATTAGCATCAGAACCTGCTCCAGGTTCTGTTAAACAATACGCACCAAACCATTCGCCAGAAGCTAATTTCGGTACATATTTTTTCTTTTGTTCTTCCGTTCCATATAATGTAATAGGTAAGGTTCCGATACCTGTATGTGCACCAAAAGCGGTACTGAACGACCCTGTAGCTCCTGAAATGTAATCACAAACTAACATGGTCGATACAAAGCCCATACCCATACCACCATACGATTCGGGAACGGCAACGCTTAGTAAACCAAGTTCACCGGCTTTGCGCATACATTCTTCGGTGTACTTATAATCTTTTTTCTCGAAACGCTCCCAATGGGCCCAAAGTTCGCGATCTACGAATTCTTTGGTACTTTCACGCATCATTTTTTGCTCTTCCGATAAATCCTCAAGCGTAAATACGTCTTCGCAGTTCGTTTCTTTTACTAGGAATTGTCCTCCTCTAAGTAAGTTGTCTGTTTTGTCTAATGTTTCCATATTCTTAAGCCCCCTCTAACTCCCCCTGAGGGGGAGAATTCTAACTTGGGGTGTTTTTAATTATACAATTTTATATACTTTTATTTTATTCCCCCTTTGGGGGTTAGGGGGATTTTAGCTTAAAAACTCAAATATCCCCGCTGCTCCTTGTCCGGTTCCTACGCACATGGTCACCATCCCATATTTTCCTTTCATATTTCTTTTTCGCATTTCGTCAAATAGTTGAACAGATAATTTTGCGCCTGTACAGCCTAAAGGATGTCCTAAGGCAATAGCACCACCGTTTACGTTGATAATAGCCGGATTAAGGTCTAACTCTCTAATAACGGCCAGCGATTGTGACGCAAAAGCTTCGTTAAGTTCTATTAACTCAATATCTCCTTGCTTTAATCCTGCTTGTTTTAGCGCTTTTGGAATAGCTTTTACAGGGCCTATTCCCATAATTCTAGGTTCAACACCTGCGGCAGCGTAATTTACTAATCGTGCGATGGGTTCTAAATTCAATTCTTTCACCATGTCTTCACTCATAATCAAAACAAAAGCAGCACCATCACTCATTTGAGAAGAATTACCAGCAGTAACACTACCACCAGCGGCAAAAACAGGTCTTAAGCCTGCTAAAGCTTCTAGACTTGTACCTTTTCTAGGTCCTTCATCTTTATTAACCGTATATTTTTTTGAAGCCTTTTTTCCGTTTTCATCGAGATATGTTTGTTCCACTTCTATCGGAACAATTTGCTCTTGAAAACGGTTTTCATCTTGAGCTTTTAATGCTTTTATATGAGAATTGTAAGCAAACTCATCTTGATCCTCACGAGATACTTTAAATTGGTTGGCTACCGCTTCGGCCGTATTTCCCATACCCCAATAATAATCTTCGTGACCAGATTTCACAGTATCATAATTAAGTTCTGGTTTAAAACCTGTCATAGGTACAGCGCTCATACTTTCGGCACCACCTGCTATAATACAGTCGGCCATTCCAGCTTGAATTTTTGCCGTTGCCATTCCGATAGTTTCAATACCCGAAGCACAAAAACGATTTACGGTTACCCCAGCAACATCAACACTATCTAAACCAATCAAAGAGATAAATCGAGCCATATTCAAACCTTGTGCCCCTTCTGGCATGGCATTACCTACAATCACATCATCAATTCTACTTTTGTCAAAATCAGGTAGTTCTTTCATCATGTGCTGAATAGTTTCAGCTGCCAATTCATCGGTTCTTTTAAAACGAAAAACGCCTTTTGGTGCTTTCCCAACTGCTGTTCTGTATGCTTTTACTATATATGCTTGTTTCATATCGGCCCCCTAGCCCCCGAAGGGGGAACTCCTATTAGGGGTAAATAGGATTTTAATTATTATTTCTAAAAATTATTTTAAAACTAATTTTCAATTATGTTTTATTTTATTCCCCCTTCGGGGGTTAGGGGGCTTTTAGTTCCTCAACGGCTTCCCAGTTTTCAACATGTGCTGAATTCTCTCTAAGGTTTTGCGTTCGGTACAAAGCGATAAAAAAGCTTCACGTTCTAAATCTAATAGATATTGCTCCGTAACTAGTGTTGGTTCTGATAGATCACCACCAGCCATAACGTACGCTAATTTATTAGCAATTTTCTTATCGTGTTCACTGATATAGTTGCTATCTTCCATAGCATCTGTACCTACTAAGAACATGCCTAAAGCTTGTTTTCCCAAGACTTTAATATCACTTCTTTTTACTGGTTGCGTGTATCCGGCTTCTGCCATTAATTTTGCATGTGCTTTTGCAGTTGCAATTTGTCGGTCTTTGTTGACAACAACGATATCTTTTCCGTGTTGTAAAAT
>JANQTG010000129.1:0-5852 GCA_030731855.1 Cellulophaga sp.
CCAGTGACCTTCGGGTTATGAGCCCGACGAGCTACCTACTGCTCTATCCCGCGATGTATGTCAATCTTTGTTTTAAAACAATATTTCGATTTAGTTTCAGTCTAAAGTAGGTACTTTATCCTGAGCGTAGTCGAAGGGTACTGCTCTATCCCGCGATTTGCGTTTCCAAAACAATCAACTTAGCTTTTAAGCTTTCAGTTCATTAGGCTGACTAAATTATTTTGGACTGCAAATATACGATGCTTTTTTATTACTATCAAAACTAATTTTGATAAATATTTTGAAACAGTTCCATTTAAAAATCCTTAAATTACCCTCCTTAATTCGTTTTTTAATCAATACATGGAACTAATCAATAAATTCTTATCTAGCGTACTGCCTTATACAGAGTGGGTTATGCTTTTTTTAATTATCGGGGGCGGACTATTTTTAGTCTTTTATTCCAAATTATTACCTTATCGATATTTTAAGCACGCCTTAGCCATTACGGCCGGTAAATATGATGATCCAAATGATCCAGGCGAGGTAAGTCATTTACAAGCACTTTCTTCTGCAGTTGCGGCAACTGTGGGGATGGGGAATATTGCGGGTGTTGCTATTGCCATTTATTTAGGAGGGCCAGGAGTTGTTTTTTGGATTTGGGTGACGGCCATAATCGGCATGTGTATCAAATTTTACTCCTGTAGTTTGTCTATTATGTATCGTGGAGAAGATTCTGATGGTGCTTTGCAAGGCGGCCCTATGTATTATATCACTCAAGGAATGGGGAAAAAAGCAAAACCTCTCGCGATTTTCTTTTGTATTGCTGGTTTGTTTGGTGTGTTGCCAGCATTTACCACCAACCAGTTTACGCAAACCTTAATGACGGTCATAAAACCCGATGAGGCATTTATGGTTTTAGGCGATTTTAAATGGAGATTAGGTATCGGTATCGTATTATCTATCATAACCTCTTTTGTTATTTTCGGGGGACTCCAAAAAATAGCGAAAGTGGCTACCGCAATTGTTCCATTTATGGTTTTGGTGTATTTGTTGGCGGTAATTTATATTTTAATTACGAATGCCTCAAATATTTTACCGTCTTTCGGAATTATTTTCTCAGAAGCATTTAATCTAAAAACGGTAGTTACGGGTGGTCTGTGGGGTTTAATAATTATAGGTATCCGAAGAGCTGTTTTTTCTAACGAATCTGGTGTAGGTACAGCGCCAATGTTTCACGGACAGTCCAAAACTAAGGAGCCAATTCAAGAAGGTTTGGTGGCCATGTTAGGGCCCTTTATCGATACTATTATTGTGTGTTCACTCACAGCAATTGTTATTATTATTAGTGGGGCGCATTTAGAAACAGAGACCAACGGAATTGCGATGACCTTAAATGCTTTTAAAATGTCTATTCCCTATGGTGGAGTTTTATTGATGGTTGTTGTTAGTGCTTTTGCTTTATCTACGTTGTTTACGTATTCGTATTACGGTACCAAATGCCTTTCTTTTATTACGAATGCGAAAATTGGCAAGTTTTATAATTTCATTTACGTGGGTAGTATTACCTTTGCAGCGGTGGCCTCGGTAGATTTAGTGATAAATTTAATCGATTTGTCATTTGCGCTCATGGTGATTCCGAATATGATAGCGGTTTTGTATTTAGCGCCAAGAGTTAATAAGGCTATGAAAGTCTATTTTTTAAAAGTAAAGCATGATAAAGCATAAAGCAGGTTTTGTAAATATTATAGGAAATCCTAATGTAGGGAAATCTACTTTGATGAATGCCTTTGTGGGTGAAAAATTATCGATCATAACCTCAAAAGCACAAACAACGAGACACAGAATTTTAGGCATTGTAAACGGAGATGATTTTCAAATGATTTTATCCGATACACCTGGGATTATTAAGCCGGCGTACGAGTTACAATCTTCGATGATGGATTTTGTTAAATCGGCCTTTGAAGATGCTGATATTTTAATTTATATGGTTGAAATAGGGGAGAAAGCATTGAAAGATGAACGTTTCTTTGATAAATTACAAAATAGTAAAATTCCTGTTTTATTATTATTGAATAAGATCGATACTACAGAACAAAACATAATTGAGGAGCAAGTACAATACTGGCAAGAGCAATTACCAACGGCAGAAATTCATTTAATTTCTGCGCTAATGAATTTTAATATCAAAGGTGTTTTTGAGCGAATTATAGAATTATTACCAGAATCACCCGCGTTTTATCCAAAAGATCAATTAACGGATAAGCCAGAGCGCTTTTTTGTTAATGAAACCATTCGCGAAAAAATTCTGCAACAATACAGTAAAGAAATTCCGTATGCGGTAGAAATTGATACGGAGGAGTTTTTTGAAGATGACAAAATCATTAGAATGCGTGCTGTAATTATGGTAGAACGCGAATCCCAAAAAGGAATTATCATTGGTCATAAAGGAGCTGCGCTAAAAAGAGTAGGGGTAGAAGCGCGAAAAGACTTAGAAAAGTTTTTCGATAAGCAGGTACATATAGAATTGTATGTAAAAGTGAATAAAAACTGGCGAAGTAACGCTAACCAATTGAAGCGATTTGGCTATAATCAAGGGTAAAGCCCCCTAACCCCCGAAGGGGGAACAAGCATACTATAGGGTACTTATTGGTGAAGAAAAAATAGAAATGTCTACAGGACTGAAAAGTCTAAGCTTAACGCAAAACAGCCCTAAAAAGACATCTTTCATGGGCTGTTTTTATTTTTAATCAGAAATAATTACTCTACTGGAGTAACCGTATAACCTGCACCTTTTAGTAAACTAATAACACCTTCTTCGCCACCTAAATGACCAGCACCCACGGCATAGAAAACACTATTTTCCTTTGATAATTCCCCTATTTGAGGAATCCAGTTTTGATTACGTTCATCTAACATTTTTTCTTTAAAAGCTTTATCATCCTCAAAAAATTCGTTTAAAGACGTGTACAATACTTCAATATCTTGTGTTTTGTAGGCTGCAATTATTTTGTCAAAATAACCTCCAATACCACCTTCTTTCTGTAACATTTCAATCACTTGATCTATTTGTTGTTCATAAGGTTGTTCATCAAACATAGACATTTGAAAAGCAATGGTTTCAAGTCCCTTTATTTCTTTTTTCTGTTCGGTAGCCATTTGTACAAAGGTGCTTTCATAGCTCGCCATATCTTGCCCTAAATGTGCAATCATGGCAGTAGACGAAATAACAAAAGGTTTCATTTTATTAAAAGCGGCCATTCCTACACCTAATTTAGCGGTAAAATATTCGTCTAAAATTTTATACTCTTCTGGTGTCATATGGTTTTGTAGTGAATCGTCACCACTAATCATGGCGTATTTCATCATTTCGGTTTGCATGCTGGCATCATCCATATCTAACTCCATCACAATAAATTCACTTTCTGTGAAGGCAGATTTTACCTTTTCTTCTAATAGAAAATCTTTTTTCGCCATCATGTGTACGGTACCAAATACATAAGAAGTTTCAATGTTGTCTCCTTCTACTTTATATAACACACTGTTTTGAGCAATTGTGCTAGGTGCAATGAATAAAATAGCTATTAAGGCTACTACTAAGGTTTTCATTTTTTTCATAGTTTTTGTGTTTAAGTGATTATTATTTTTAACAAAATTAAATTAATAATTATTAATGTAAGTTTAGTTTATGATAAACGGTAAATTTTTATATCGGAACGGCAGCCAGAAGTTTTGAGCTTTAAATACGAAGTTCTGCATCAATTTTTAAGTTATAATCTTAGAATAGTAAAATGGGAAGCAATCCATATAAATCACTGAAATTCCAAAAATCTTTGAAATATCAAAAAAAACTTTAAACCTTAAACTCAGCACTTGAAACAATTTTCATCATAAACTCATGCAACTCGTGCATTTGCGGTTTTCCTTTACTTCTTCCCGCTCTACCAAAAGCATACAATCCAAACCAAAGTAAAACCATAAATAACATTAAGCCTAGTTGAATTCCATAAGGTTTACCAAGTGCAATACTAGAATAAGTCCAAATTCCTAAAACGATAAAAATAGTAGCAACGCCAAAATGTAAAAACATAAAAAATGTCCATAAGGTTGGGTTAGGACCAAACAACCCGTAAATTTTACTTTTTTGTGTTGTTTCATCATTCACTATTTCTAAATGCAATTGAGGTGACCAAAAGTGATTCGCTTCTTGATTAAATTTAATAAACACATGATCGTCCATCCGTTTTACTATAAACGGAGAAGTTGCTGTTTTTTCAAAAGCCGCTAAAATATGTTCGTTAGTTTCAATCAAATCTAACTGAAAACGAGGCCTTAAAGCTATAGTATCTGGTATATTTTTCATAGAAAAAATAACTACAAGATAGAAAATAGCCCTGAGAAAATAGAAAAAAGATATATTTTTTAAATTTCTAGTTATTTGCCAGTGATTTATATTCCTTCTTTAAAGTGCCTAATAGCTTTAAAACGTTAACTTTTTTATTTCGCTTACCGCTTACCGCCTTTGAACTTGAACGTTTCTAATTTTGCCTACCGCCTACTGCCTTTTAACTTTACCTTGAATCTTTAAGACATTCGACTTTTGACATTCGACTGATAATAATCAAATAATTAGAGTACTTTTGCACCAAATATCAAAGTATGAGTGCTATTGTAGCCATTGTAGGGAGACCTAATGTAGGGAAATCAACATTTTTTAACCGACTTATTCAACGTAGAGAAGCTATTGTTGATGCTGTTAGTGGTGTTACCCGTGATCGTCATTATGGAAAAAGTGATTGGAATGGTGTGGAATTTTCAGTGATTGATACAGGTGGTTACGTAAAAGGTAGTGATGATGTTTTTGAAGTAGAAATCGATAAGCAGGTAGAACTAGCGATTGATGAAGCAGATGCCATAATTTTTATGGTCGATGTAGAAGCTGGTGTAACGGGTATGGATGAAGATGTAGCCAACTTACTTCGTAAAGTAAAAAAACCTGTTTTATTAGCCGTAAATAAAGTAGATAACGGTAAAAGAGCCGAAGATGCTGTAGAATTTTATGCCTTAGGATTGGGTGATTATTTTACGATAGCAAGTACTAGCGGTAGTGGTACAGGTGATTTACTTGATGCTTTGGTGAAAGTTTTACCTGAGAAAGAAAAAAATACTGATGAAGATTTACCAAGATTTGCCGTTGTAGGACGCCCAAACGCAGGAAAATCATCGTTTATAAATGCTTTAATTGGTGAGGAACGCTATATTGTAACTGATGTTGCGGGTACCACTAGAGATAGTATCGATACCAAATACAACCGATTTGGTTTCGAATTTAACCTAGTAGACACTGCTGGTATTAGAAGAAAAGCAAAGGTTAAAGAAGACTTAGAATTTTATTCTGTAATGCGATCGGTGCGTGCTATTGAGCATTCGGATGTGTGTATTGTAATTATGGATGCCACACGTGGTTTTGACGGACAAGTGCAAAACATTTTTTGGTTGGCACAACGTAATAATAAGGGTATTGTTATTTTGGTGAATAAATGGGATTTGGTAGAGGAAAAAGAAACTAATTCTATTAAACATTATACACAAAAAATAAAAGAGGCCATGGAGCCTTTTACCGATGTTCCTATTATTTTTATTTCTGTTTTGAACAAACAACGTATTTATAAAGCCATTGAAACGGCTGTTCAGGTGTACGAAAATAGAAACCGTAAAATTCAGACGCGAAAGTTTAATGATATTATGTTGCCCTTGATAGAAAACTATCCGCCACCAGCATACAAAGGTAAATATGTGAAAATTAAGTTTTGTACGCAATTACCAACACCGTATCCACAATTCGCGTTCTTTTGTAATTTACCACAATACGT
>JANQTG010000129.1:5952-13526 GCA_030731855.1 Cellulophaga sp.
GCTATTCTTGTTTTTCCTAAACCAATTAAATGTTCTACGGCATTAAATGCAGCTTCTTCTTCGTTAATTACGATCTGTGTACAAGGTATTTTATCAGAAACTTTATCAAATAACACTAGGGGAATGTGTTCCATTAAACCTAAAATGGTATTTACCGATTTCGTTTTTTTAGCTAGGGACATTAAAATTCCATCAGTGCCAAATTGAATCATAGTTTTTAACATTTCAACCTGTTTTACTTCATCATTTTTAGATTCTGATATAATAGCTCTGTAGCCTAGTAATTCTGCTTGCTCTAATATTCCTTTCAAAATTGTAGTGGTATATAAATGCGAGATATTAGGCACAATTACCCCAAGCATATGACTTCTTTTAGATCTAAATCCTTTTGCGAATAAATTAGGAGCATAGTTTAATTCATTCGCTAATTTTTTAACACGTTCTACAGTATCTAAATTAATATCAGGATGATCGTTCAATGCGCGGGAGACTGTTGAGATAGAAATCTTTAGTTTATTAGCGAGTTCTTTTAAGGTAACGGTATGCCCTTTTGCCATGTTTAATTTACTTTTTACTAAAGAACGTTAATTAAAACTTAAATTGCAAACGTTACCGCAAACGTTTGCATAAGAATTTGATAAGATTTTCAAATATTTATTAGTACATCCTTATAAATTTACTTCATAATTAAAGGTTTAATAAAAATTAACTCAAGAACTAATTAGTAATTAAAAACAAAAAATCATGAAAAAATTAATTTTTGCGATTACATTAATGCTCAGTGTAGCCAGTGTTTTTGCTCAGACAGAAATAACAGGTAACGTAAAAGATGCTGGCGGAGTGCCAATTGGTGGTGCAAACATCATAATTAAGGGCACTACAAACGGTACAATGTCTGACTTTGATGGTAACTATACGTTAAGTGCCGATTTAAAAGGTGCTCAAACCATACGTGTATCCTATTTGGGTTATGCTACTTTAGAAAAACAAGCCAACTTAAGCGGAGGTAAAATTACCTTAGATTTTATTTTAGAAGAAAGTGGTGAACAATTAGATGAAATATTACTAACTGCTACTTCAACTACAAGATCTCAGAAAGAGTCTCCTTTATCAGTGACTTCTTTAGGAACTAAACAATTAGCCAAATTAAACACCAGTAGCCAAGCTGATATTCTGGTAGCCGTACCAGGTATTACCTCAGAAGGTGGTGGTGGTGAAGTGGCATCGAATATTTTTGTTAGAGGTTTACCTTCCGGTGGGCAATACCAGTATACGCCTTTACAAATTGATGGTATGCCTGTATTAAGTACTTTCGGACTTAACTCCTCGGCACATGATGTTTATTTTAGAAATGATTTAGGGATTAAAAGTTTAGAATTTGTACGTGGTGGTTCTTCTATTTTATATGGTGTAGGTTCTGTTGCAGGTATTATCAACTACACAAGTGTTACTGGTGGTGTTGATCAGAAAACAACTATCCGTACTGAGGTCGGTTCAAATTCTCGTTATAAAGCAGATTTTTTAACTAGCGGTCCTTTAGGTGGTGAAAATTCGAATACCTTTTATGCACTTTCTGGCTTTTATCGTTATGATGATGGCCCTATTAAAACAGGCTTACCAACAGAAGGTTTTCAGTTAAGAGGTAATATTAAACAAATTACTAAAAAAGGTTCCATTACATTTTCGGGTCAGTATATAGATGATAAAGTGCAATTCTTTTTACCTTACCCTTTAGAAGGTGGTTCTCGTAATCGCCCTACTGGTAATGACGGTAATACCATATACACTTTGCAAACCGCAGCTGCTGCTGATATTTCTTATGTAACACCAAATGGAGTTTATCAATCTCCAATACAAGATGGTGTTGCTACAAAAGGTGGGTTTTTCTTAACGCAGTTTAAGCATAATTTTTCTGATAATTTAAAAATGGATGCTAAATTACGCTATTCTAAATATGCCCACCAATTTAACTTATTCTTAGATGGTAGTGGCGTAAGTGGTGCGAATGTGGTAGAAACTCAAGCAGAGTATTTAGCTGCTAGAGGCTTAGCTTCAGGAGATTTTACGTACTTAAATGGACAACCGTTAGCTGCAGATGCTTTGTTGTTTGAAAATAGACTTTTAGATAGAAACAGACCAATTTCTGAGACAATGGCAGATATTAAATTGACTAAATCTGCGGGCGCCCACACGATAACAGGGGGTACCTTCATTTCAAGATCAACAGCTGGTGACTTTAATGTGATTACGAACTATTTAGGCGAGTATAATAACAGACCAGATTTAATAAATCTTTCAGGATATTCTGTAAACGGAGTAACCAACAGAGGTACGGCTTACACCAATAGAAATATTTCTAGTAATAAAATTGCATTGTTTTTAACCGATGAAATTAAATTAGAACGTTGGAATTTAGATTTTGGTGTTCGTTATGAGCGAGCTTCTGGCGATATAGAAAATGAGGGAACAACGTCATACTTAGTAGATAATACAGGTATTGCAAATTTAGATAATGTAACTTGGGGTAATGGTAGCTGGACACGTGGTAGCGTTTCTGCTGATGATTTTGCGGTTGCCTTAGCAGGATTGTATAAAGTAAATGATGATTTGAGTGCTTATGGAAACTTTTCTAGAGGGTATTTCTTTCCGGAATTAAGAGGAACAAAATTTGACGGATTAGGAAACCCAAGTAGTTATGATACTGAAAAAATTGTTCAAGGAGAATTAGGGTTAAAATACGGTAAAAATAAATTCTCAGCTACGGCTGCGCTATATGCCATAAACTTAAACGACCGTAGAGTAGTTAATTTTATTAATGCACCAGGTGGTGGATTTATTGAAGATGTAGATACACAAGACACGAGTACTTTTGGTTTTGAGAGTACCTATAGCTGGAGGTTTATTCAAGACTTTAGCTTAAACGGTTCTTTTACCTTACAAAGTCATGAAATTACAAAATCTACAGCAAATCCTGAATTTGAAGGAAATGAAATTTCTAGACAACCCAACTTTATCAATAGCATAGAGTTAGACTATAATAATAACAAATTTGATGCCAGTATCATGCATAATTATACGGGTAATAAATTTACAAATGACGCCAATTCTATCGAGTTAAACGCCATAGGCATTACGAATTTAAATTTAGGGTACACCTTTAAAACTGATGAAGATGGTGGAACTGTAAGAATTGGAGCCCAAGTATATAATATGTTTAATTCAGAAGGAATCACAGAGGGTTCTCCGAGATTGAATAACACCCAAACTGAAGAAGAATTTTTTGTTGGGAGACCAATTTTGCCTACACGTGTATTTTTAAATGCTACATTTAATTTTTAAGTTGAGTTTTATTTGTTGACTAAACACATTGGAAAATACGTTTTCTAATGTGTTTTTAATTCTTATTTTATGAAAGAAAATTTAAGTAAACAGGCTATAGCAATTTTAGAAGAAAACTTTCAAGAAGGTGGTTTTACTATTCCATGTAAAGGTTTATATCCATTTCAATGGAAATGGGATAGCGGCTTTATAGCTATTGGGCAAGCCTATTATGATATAGAAAAAGCCCAAACCGAAATTTCAACCTTGTTAGATGCGCAATGGGCAAACGGTTTTATACCACATATTGTTTTTCATAATGAAAGTGATACCTATTTTCCTGGTGCTGATGTACACCGGTCAGATTTAAGTCCGCTTGCATCAAAAAAATACAGATCTACAGGCATGACACAACCTCCAGTTACAGGTTTTGTACTTGAAGAAATGTATCGAATAGCAAAAGACAAAAAATCAATTTTAGCATACATTGCTTCTGAAATTGATAAAGTTTATGACAACCATAACTATTTTTATACGAACAGAGATGTAAATAATGAAGGTTTGGTTTTCATATATCACAATTGGGAATCAGGCACAGATAATTCACCAATTTGGGATGATATCTGGAAAACGATGAATCCGCCAGAATATACTTTTGAACGAAGAGATACAAAACACGTTGATGCCTCACAAAGGCCTAGTAACAGAGAGTACGATCATTATTTACATATTATAGAAATTGCAAAGGAGCATAAGTATAACGATGCTAAAATTGCCGAACACTCTCCGTTTTTGGTTTTAGATCCGTTGTTTAATGCAATGTTGATTAAATCTAACGAATCACTTATTAATTTGTATCAATTAATTGGGGATAATGCTGATAAAATAGCACAACTTAAAAAGTGGCAAGAAAAGAGCGTTAAAGGTTTTAATGATAAACTTTGGGATGCAGAACTGGGTGCGTATATTCATTACGATTTAAGAAATAAAAAGCCACTTCGTTTTGTAACGTCTTCTTCCTTTTCTCCATTGTATGCAGGTATACCAAGTAAAGAGAGGGCCGCTATCTTGGTAAAAACCATGATGACTAAATTTGGTGGAGACGACATGTATTTATGTGCATCTTTTGATCCAGATAGCGACAGGTTTGATCCAAAAAAATACTGGAGAGGTCCTGTATGGATTAATATGAATTGGATTCTTTTTTATGGTTTAAAAAACTATGATTTTAATGATATAGCAGAACGTGTAAAAAATGATTCGATAAAGCTTATAGAAAAAAACGGTTTTTACGAATATTTTAATCCAATTAAAAAGGTAAACGAAACCGAAAATGTTGGTTATGGCGGTAATAATTTTTCTTGGAGTGCCGCTTTATTGATAGATTTATTGAACGATTAAAAAAAATAACCATGAACTACTTAGACTATATTATTGTTGTAGCATACCTTTTAGCCTTTTTAGGAATGGGGTATTTCTTTAAAGAAAATAAAGATTCTAATGATTATTTCCTTGGTGGAAAAAGTCTAGGTTGGTTTCCATTGAGTCTTTCTACTATGGCAACACAATTATCGGCTATTAGTTTTATATCGGCACCTGCATTTGTTGGCTTAAAAATGGGTGGCGGAATGAAATGGTTAAGCTTTGAATTTGCCGTGCCCTTGGCCATGATTTTTATCATGGTCATTATAGTACCGCCACTTTTTAGGTCAGGGGTGGTCAGTATTTATGAATTTGTAGAAAGAAGATTTCATACCTCTACCAGGTTAATTTTGAGTATGGTATTTTTAGTTAGTAGGGCATTAGCAACAGGTGTAATGGTATATACTATTGCTATTATTTTACAAGCAGTTTTAGATATAGATTATGTGTATACCGTTTTAATTATAAGTGTAATTACCATTATTTATTCTTGGCAAGGTGGTATGAAGGCTGTAGTTTGGGGTGATGCTATTCAAATGATTATACTTTTTGTAGGTTTATTAGTTTGCCTTTTTTATGGTTGGTCAATACTTAATGACAATGGTGGCTTGGTAAATGGTTTTGAACCCTCAAGATTACAAGTAATCGATTTTAATTGGGGATTAGGTGAAGGTCAAGAATATGGTTTATGGCCCATGTTATTTGGTGGATTTTTTCTGTATGTTTCGTATTATGGCTGTGACCAAACCCAAGCACAAAGGTTATTGTCAGCAAAAGATGAAGGCACTATAAGAAAGCTATTATTAGCAAACGGACTTTTAAGATTCCCAGTGGTATTATTGTATAGTACTATTGGTTTAATTATTGGGACATTAGTAATGTCAGCCCCTGATTTTCTAAATGATATTACGCTGATGACTCAAAAATACTTCCCTGAGGAATATGCAACGAGTGGTGCAAAGGCAGATTTAATGATGCCTATTTTCATCATCAAATACTTGCCACATGGTCTAATAGGTTTATTGATGGTGGGCATTTTATCGGCTGCAATGTCTACACTGAGCTCAACGGTAAATTCGTTATCTGCGGTTACCGTTGAAGATTTATTTAATAGAGGAGAGCAAAAATTATCTATAAAAAAATACATGCTGATCTCTAAGTTAGCTGTTGTTTTTTGGGGTGTTGTATGTATGGCCAGTTCTTTTTTATTTGGTGGTAGTAAAAGTGCCGTAATTGAAATAATTAATTCTATTAGTTCGGTTTTTTATGGCCCAGTTTTAGTCACTTTTTTACTCGCTATGTTTTCTAAAAAAGTAAATTATAAAGGGATAAATGCAGGGATATTAATTGCGGTTTTTGTGAATCTTATTTTTTCAAAAACCATACAAAATATTATTGGTATCGATTTGGGCGTGCATATATTTTGGATTTGGTTAAATTTAACAGGTGTTATTTTAACCTTAGTAATTAGTTATGCTGTGAGTTACCTAACAGGATGGCAAAAAAATACAACGAACGTTGGGATAAGCATCCTTCCTAAAAAATCTGATTTCATGATTAAGGAGGTTTACATTTTACTCGGCTTCTTTGTTTTTATAATCGCTTTAAGTTTTTTCATTCCTTTTATTTATAACTAGTGGCTATGCATTACCTCTTAATTCCCGATAAATTTAAAGATTCGCTGACTGCAAAAGAGGTCATTGAGGCTATTACAAAAGGTATCGAACGAGCAGACCCAGTAGCTAAAATAAACTCGGTAATAGCATCCGATGGCGGCGATGGTTTTTTAGAGGCTATTGCTAATAATATAAATTCCGAAAAATTTCTTGTAAAAACTGTTGATCCCTTAGCAAGACCTATTGAAGCGCCTTATTTGTATCAGGCAGCAACAAAATCGGCTTATATCGAATTAGCAAAAGCTTCTGGTTTAGAACTTTTGAAAGAGTCGGAACGGTCTGCCTTAAAAACATCAACTTACGGTACAGGTTTACAAATGTTAGATGCTATAAAAAATGGGGCGACGACCATTTATGTAGGTCTTGGCGGTAGTGCGACTAATGATGCAGGAATAGGAATTGCTGCTGCTTTTGGCTACACTTTTTTAGATAAAAATGGAAAAGCTCTTGAACCAATAGGCGAGAACCTTACAAAAATAGCTACCATAGAAAATAATACTACAGATGATGCTTTAAAAAATATTTCCATTTACGCCGTCAACGATGTTACTAATCCACTTTTTGGTACCAATGGCGCTGCTTATGTGTATGCACAACAAAAAGGGGCAACTGAAAAGGAGATTAAAATTTTAGATGACGGACTTCAAAATTTAAATAGTATTATCGAAAAGCAATGGTCAATACATAATTCGACCGTTTCTGGAGCTGGAGCGGCCGGAGGAACGGCTTTCGGATTAAAAACATTTTTAAATGCCAACTTTGTTGGCGGTATCGATTTTTTGTTAGACTTGGCACAAGTGTCAAATATTCTCGAAAAGAACAAAATAGATTACATTATTACAGGAGAAGGCAAAATAGATAGCCAAACGGCTAATGGAAAATTAGTTAAAGGCGTTATCCAAATGGCAAAAAAATACAATATTCCCGTTATTGGTATTTGTGGAAAACTGGCTATTACAAGTGATGAAGTTCTTACAATGGGATTACAAAATGCATTTGAAATCTATGACCCAAAACAGGGTGTTGCCTATAGTATGCAAAACGCGCGTAAATTAGTAGAGAATACTATTTTTGAGTTTTTTAAAACCTAAGATTCGACTTAAAGTTATGTTAACACGGGTGCTGTGTTAATTTGATTCTTATATTTTTGAAGCAACC
>JANQTG010000129.1:13626-16225 GCA_030731855.1 Cellulophaga sp.
TTTTTTGAACTTGAGGGTAAAACAAATTCAAAAGACTTTAATTTAATTTTTTCCTTTACAGGGTATAAAACACTAAAGCTTAGTGTAAAGAATAAACTGCTTACAGATTTAGGAACCGTAGACTTAGAAGAACAATCTGAAGAGTTAAAAGGTGTTCAGGTTACTGCCGATCGCATTCCGATGACTATTAAAAAAGATACAGTAGAATTTAATGCAGATTCTTTTAAAACTCGACCAGACGCCAATGTGGAAGATGTACTGAAAAAGCTGCCAGGTGTTGAGGTTGATGCAGATGGCAAAATAACCGTAAATGGTAAAGAAGTAAATCAGGTTTTAGTGAACGGACAAGTGTTTTTTAGTACCGACCCAACTGTAGCCACTAAAAGTTTACCAAAAGAGATTATTGATAAAATACAGATAACCAATACTAAAACCAAAGAGCAAGAATTTACTGGTGAAGATGGAGATGGAGAAACAAAAACAATCAACCTAACCATAAAAGAAGACAAAAATAAAGGGTATTTAGGTCGGTTTGGAGCAAGCTACGGTACTGATGATCGTTATCAAGCAAATGGTTTTTTAAATTACTTTAATAACAAAAAACGAGTCAGTGCCATTGCAGGAAGTAATAACATTAATAATACAGGATTTTCATTCGATGAAATTTCAGATATAGCAGGAAACGCTGGTGGCGCAGTTTTAGACTTTGGCAGGGGTATTACCACATCATCACTTTTAGGAACTAGTTATGCTGACCAAGAAAAAGGCAAATACGAAATAAGCGGAAATTATTTATATACGAATAGTGAATCGTTTAACGACCAAAGAACATCTCGGGAAAATATTCTACCAGATCGAAGTTTTTTTACGGATACAGAATCTAATTTTAATGGAACCACAAACGGTCATGAGGCGAGTGCCGAGCTAGAGTTTGATATTGATAAAACCTTACGCATATCTATAGAACCTACTTTGTCGGTAAATACCAGTACATCTATAAATAACTCTGTGCGAACGTCAACCAACGAAGCACAAGAATTAATTAATAGTAATGAAACTTTTACAGTGAATAATAATGAACGTAGCAATTTTAGAAATGAATTAACTATTTTTAAACGATTAGACACTATTGGTAAATACTTAAGGTTTTCTTTTAGAAATGTCAATACCAAGAATCAAAATTTAGGGAATTTAAATTCGATACGTGAAGTTTTCGGGGCAAACTTAAATCAAGAAGTCTTAGACCAAGAAACTAGCACCGATAATAAAACAGATAATTATCAATTTAGTGTACGTTATAGGCAACCTTTAACCAAAATATTATTTTTAGATTTTGGTTATGAATATCAAAACAATCAGCAAGACAATTTAAGATCTGTCTTTGATTTTGATGAGCTAACCAATGAGTATAGCGCTTTTAACGAAACCTTAAGTTCTGATTTTAAATTCAACAATGAACAGCAAATTCCTTCGCTAGGTTTTAGAGCTAACGGAGAAAAACTTCGTTTACGCTTAAATGCAGAATACATTGATACGCAGCTTAAAAATAATGATAATCTACAGAACGCATCATTTGATAAAAGTTACAATAACTTTTTATTCAGTGCCAATATAAACTATCGGTTAGATAGAAGTAAAAGAGTTAGTTTAAGGTATAATTCTAATTTAGACTTACCATCTGTAACCCAATTACAACCTATTCCTAATGTAAATAACCCCTTAAATATTGTTACGGGGAATCCTAATTTGTCTCCTGCGGTAAATCATCGTATAAGTGCTAATTATGATAACTACAGTTGGAAAGACCGAACTGGTTTCTTTCTCTATGTAGGTATGAATATTGAAGATAATAGAGTTACTCAAGTAACCATTACTGATGAGGATTTTTTAAGAACTACAACGTTTACAAATATAAATGGAAACTCCAGTGTTTATGGAGGTTTCGGTTATTCTAAAGAAATAAAAAAGGATAGTGCTTACTCGATTAAAGTTAATATTAGACCTAATTTTAATTTAAATACCCGTGTTGGTTTTACTAATGGTGAGCGTTTAGTGTCAGAAAATTTAATAATTAACCCCAGAATTTCAACAACATTTAATTTTAGAGAATTGGTTGAGATAGAACCGGAATACACAGTTTCTTTTGATAATACAAGCTTTAATTTAGAGAATAGGGATAATATTAATTTCGTTTCTCACAATTTAAAATTACGAACAACCACCTATTGGCCTAAAAATTTAATTTTCGCAAATGATATTGCCTACAACTATAACGGTAATGTGGGTGCAGATTTTGATAAAGATGCTATTTTCTGGAATATGAGCCTTGGGTATCAGTTTATGGATAAAAATGCCATAATAAAAGTTTTAGCTTATGATTTATTAAATCAAAATATAAACACCCGTAGAACTTCTGGCGATGATTTTATTCAAGATTTTCAGGGTACCGTTTTGCAACAATATTTTATGCTAAGCTTTAGTTATAAATTCGATCAATTTGGAGGTAAAAGTCCTAGTAGCGGAAGAAGTAGAAGGTATAATTAAAAGCCAAGCCCCCTAACCCCCAAAGGGGGAACTTAAAAACTTTATAGAGAATTTG
>JANQTG010000130.1:0-9231 GCA_030731855.1 Cellulophaga sp.
GTTTTACCAAAAACAGTAATTTCATCTTGTTGCCAAGGGGTATTTTTTTTTAAATACTCAAAATAAGTATTTGCTTCGGGCATAGTAAAGAAATTTGGATAATACCAAATATCGCTATCGGGTAAGTTGAGGTTAATTTCTTCATTAAATAAACTACTCATTATTGTAATACTGTTTTTAGTTGGTTTCTATATTCTGAAGGGTTTTGACCAGTAAAATTTTTAAATGATTTATTAAAGTGAGAAAAGTTATTAAAGCCACTTTCAAAACATACCTCGGTAATACTAGAGGTATTTTCTGCTAATAATTTTGAAGCATGTACCAAGCGATATTCATTCACAAACTGCACAAAGGTCTTTTTAGTTATTTTTTTAAAATACCTACAAAAGGACGGAATTGTCATACTCACCATATCGGCAATTTCTTCTAAGGTAATTTCTTCTTTAAAATTTGTTTTTACGTAATTGAATACCAAATTAATTCGGTCATTATCCTTAATAGAGGTTTCCATAGAAAAACCTTCTCCATTCAAAATTTTAAATTCGCTAGAGTTCGCTAATTCATTTAAAATATTTAAAATCGATAACAATCTTTGAAAATCGGTTTGGTATTCTAAAACTTCAATTTTTTCACCAATTTTCTTTTTTGTTTTGCCATAGAACGCAATTCCACCTTTACTTACCTCGAAAATAGCTTGTATTTTTTTCATTTCAGGAATATTAAAAAAATCATTTCCTAAAAAATCCTGTTTCATTTGAACCACTGTTTCGGTTTTATTACCCGTAAAACTATCAGTAAAACCGCAATGTGGTAAATTAGCGCCTATTAAAATTAAATCTCCATCGGCGTAATAAGACACATGACTCCCTATTTGTCTTTTTCCTGCGCCACCATTAATATACACCAATTCTATTTCAGGATGAAAATGCCAACTAGCAATAATGTTCGGTTTGCTTTCATCAAATTTTTGATAGGTAAACGAATGTCCGAAATCGGGAGCTATGGCTTCAAAAGCAGGTTTTGGCGCTATCATATTTTCTTTTTTGTAAAATTAAAAAACCTTGTTTTTCTAATTCTTTGCAAAGTTAACCATAATCAATGTTATTTTACCATAGCTGTAGTATAACATGTTTGTAAATGGTAAAATAGCAAAGATATTGGCAAATTATGGTGTATTTATACTCAGTTTTGGGCTTTAAATTTGCCTTGTAAATAATTAGTAACCCAAAAAATTAAAAGTCATGAAAACAACTTTAAAATTTACATTAATGTCGCTAATGGTACTAGGTACTTTAGTAGCAAATGCAAATGAACTTGCAGTAGAGATTTCAACTAGTAAAAATGAAAAAAGTTTAATTTTTGATCTTGGTCAAGTTTCAAATCAGACCAGCATTAAATTTTTAGATAGTGAGCTTAATATTATTTATTCTAGTGATGTTTTACAACACAAATCCTTAAGAAAAAAGTTCGATTTGAGTAAACTCCAAATGGGGAATTATACCTTAAATGTAGAAGACAACATTAAAATAATTACGTATGTTATCGAAATCGATGAATCTAAAATAGCTGTTTTAACTAAAAAAGAGGTGATAAAGCCCGCTTTTAGAGTTAAAGACAATATTGTTTATATTAACCTAATGAATATCAACAAAGAAAAGGTTACTATAATGGTTTTTGATGAAGAAAATAGATTATTGCATACCGATAAAATAGCAAATAAGCTAATTGTCGAAAAAGCAATAAACTTCAAGAAAGCGTTTAAAGGGGAGTACAGTATTGTTGTAAAGAACACTAACGGAAATTATCAAAAAAATATTACAATTTAGTATTGGTTTTAAAGTTAAGTTGAGTTAATTGTTTTAAACCACAAGGGGAGCAGACGCTCCCCTTTTTTTATTTTTGGGTATTTAAATAATCTATTAATTTTTCTTTTTTATAAGCCGGCAAGGCTTCGTTTTCTAAAATTAACTGAATGGTTGCTGGGTCTTTCGTTTTCGCAAACAAAAATTCATAATATTGGTTAATAGTTAAGGTGCTTTTTGATTGCCAGGTCAAATCCATCGTATCTCCCTTTTTTACGCTTCCTGTTTCTAAAATTTTAATATACGTACCAGGATATTTATGTTGTACGAATTGTTTAATCACCTGTTGATTCTCGAAACGGATTCCTAATTTGTAACAAGGTTCTCTGGGTTGAGTTATTTGCACCAAAGCAGTTCCAAGTTTGTAGATATCGCCAATTCTGAGCGCGTCTTCATTCAAATCTTCGATAGTCAGATTTTCACCAAACATGCCCCAATTCCATTTAAGGTTCGGGTATAACTTTTTCCAATAAGGATATTGATTGGCGCCAAATAAATAACAGGCTTTATGTTCTCCACCGTGGTGTTTTCTATCGATAACCGTATCGTTTTTTACATCAGAAGTACCTAAATACAGGGTTTCCTCCGTAGGATATTTAAAAATACCCGTTTGTTCTTCTTTTCCGTTCCATTGAAACGTTGTAGCTGTTCCTAGATTTGTTGCAATAACTTTCATATGGTAAAAATAAAAAACCATTGTTAGTTACTACAATGGTTTTTACTTTAAAAAAAATTATTTTTTCTACACTACCTTTTTAGTGACAAAAAAACCGACTAAAAGAGCAACTCCGGCCATTAAGAAAATAGTGCCTGGGTAGGCAATACTTTTTTCTATTCCCACTGTATTTTCTAACACAGAGGCTAAAAAAATGGCTATTCCGATTCCGATTAGTAATAAGGCAAAATTTAAAATAAAAATTTTCCAAGTTAAGGTAACATTTTCAGATTTTCCTTTCGAAAAAATACCTGCATCTACACCTTTTTCAATCAGTGCCATTCGTTCTCGGTTACGAGTAGAAAAATAAAGGTACATTATGGCAAATACTACTAGAAAAAAACTTATTGGGATTAAAATTCCTGCTATCATGATATTTTTTTTATGATTAATAAATTATGTTTTCATGTATGACGATATTTATTGATTTGAGGTTACAAAAAAACATATTTTTATAGTTTATGTAACCGCATCCTTTTATTTTTCGTCTTATAGACTAAATGAGCCAACAAGAAGACCAATATTATATACGTAAAGTATTAAATGGAGACGATAAAGCATATAGCTTTTTAGTTGAGAGGTATAAACATATGGTTTTTACTTTAGCTTTTAAGATAGTAAAGAATAGAGAAGACGCAGAAGAAGTTGCTCAAGATACGTTTGTAAAGGCTTACCATTCTTTGGATACGTTTAAGGGAGCATCTAAATTTTCGACATGGCTCTATAAAATCGCTTATTTTGGAGCTTTAGATGTTTTAAAAAAAGAAAAAAGAAGATTGATAACAACCACTATTGAAAACGATCATGATATTAATTTATCAGAAATAATGGGTGTTTTAGACCAATTTGAAATTGAAAATAGAACCATGATTATTAAGGAATCTTTGAATGAACTTTCTGCTGAAGATGCTACTTTGGTAACTTTACATTATTTTGAGGAATTATCTTTAAAGGAGATTTCAGAAGTAACAGACTTTTCTGCAAATACCATAAAAGTCCGTTTGTTTAGAGTACGAAAAAAATTAGCAGAAATTCTAGAAAAAAAATTAACACCAGAAACGATAAAAAGTTATGGAAGAAAATAATAGTAATGATTTTGATATCTTTTTAACAAAGGCAATCAAAGAAGTGGGTTTAGAAGCCCCAAGTGAAAACTTCACAAATAATATAATGGCTAAGGTTAGTTTAAAGGAAGAAACTAAAATAAGGCCTTACGAACCCTTAATTTCGAATGTCGGATGGCTATTTATACTTTCAAGTTTTGCTTTGGTAATGCTGACTATGATGTTTTATCAACAAGATAAAGAAGATATTAGTAGTGTTACACCAATATTTGATAGTATATTTAATATTAAATCAGTTGATGCCGTATTTAATATTGAAATTTCAGAGGTTACAAGTTACGCAGTTTTAGGTTTAGTTTTTTTCTTGTATGTTCAAGTTTACCTCGTCAAAAAATTTAGAAATAAGCAGTTTGCGGTTTAAATTAGTAGATTAAATAAGAGTACGCCCAAAACATCAAACCAAATTGAAGTGGAATCCGTAAGACTAAAATCCATTTCGGAACACCGGCCGAAGCTTTTTCTCCGGAAAGCATATAAAAATGAACAAGCAAAAATACCAGTAGCATGGCCATAATCCCATAAATAGCCCAATTTTTAGTGGCTGGAAAGCATAAAGCAATACCGAGCGCAATTTCTGCCAAACCACTTATGGCAACTAACGCTTTATGATTCTTTAAATACTTAGGCATGATGCGCAAATAGGCTTTTGGCTTTATAAAATGCATAACACCAGCAAAAATATACATGGCGGCCATAAGGTATAGGTGATACGGATAAATTATAATTTTTGAAATCATGAAGAAAGATACTATTTTTTCATAAAAAAAAGCCGCTTCAAAATTTTTGAAGCGGCTTTTTTTGTCTAATGTCAAAAGTCTAATGTCAAAAGTTTTCGTTAGCATAAACAACGAACAACGAACAACGAACAACGGACAACGGACAACGAAATAAAACTATTTCACCATTTGGTAACTACGCTTAATAAAGTTGGTTAACTCTTCACCTTTTAGTAAGCCTTTTGATAAACGGGCTAAATCTAAAGACTGATTAATTAAACGTTCCTTTTTCTTAGCTGTTTTGGTCGTTAAAATTTCACTCACCAATTCGTGGTTGGTGTTCACAATAAGATTATACATTTCTGGCATTTTTCCCATTCCGAACATGCCGCCACCGCCACCAGTTTGTTGCATTTCTTTCATTCTACGCATAAACTCAGGCTCCGTAATAATAAAAGGAGAAGCACTGCTATCCATTGCTTCAAGCTGAATAGTGTAGCTTTTATTAGCAATAGTTTCTTCTAATTCTTTCTTTAAGGTGTCTTTTTCCTCGTCAGACAATTTAGAAATCTGCGTATCTTCTTTTTTAATTAAATTATCTAAATGATCCGCATCAACACGAGCAAATGAAATATTCTCTTTTGAGGTCTCTAATTTTTGCATCAAATGCGAAATAATCGGAGAATCTAATAATAATACGTCAAAATCTTTTGCTTTTGCAGCTTCAATATAGCTGTGTTGTGCTTCTTTATCTGAGGCATAAAGAAGTACTAGATTACCATCTTTATCAGTCTGGTTTGCTTTAAATTTTTCTTGTAATTCTTCAAACGTATAGAATTTTCCGTCTACTGTTGGATACAATGCAAATTTGTCTGCTTTTTCAAAGAATTTATCTTCAGAAAGCATTCCGTATTCAATCACGATTTTAATATCGTTCCATTTAGCTTCAAAATCTTCTCTATTGTTTTTAAATAAAGACGATAACTTATCTGCTACCTTACGGGTAATGTATGACGAAATTTTCTTAACGGCACCATCAGCTTGTAAATACGAACGTGAAACGTTTAAAGGAATGTCTGGTGAATCTACAACACCACGTAACATCATTAAAAATTCAGGAACAATACCTTCTACATTATCAGTTACATATACCTGATTTTGGTATAATTGAATTCTATCTTTTTGAACGCTCATATCGTTTGTCAACCTTGGGAAATATAAAATTCCCGTTAAGTTAAACGGATAATCTACGTTTAAGTGAATATGAAATAAAGGCTCTTCGAACTGCATCGGATACAATTCTCTGTAGAATTCTTGATAATCTTTAGTTTCTAAATCTGCTGGTTGTTTAGTCCATGCCGGCGTAGGGTTGTTGATAATATTATCTACCTCTTGAGTAGGTGCTTTATCTTCTTCTTTAGCACCTTCTGGCTTCGGTAAAGTTTCTGTCTTAGTTCCAAATTTAATTGGAATAGGCATAAACTTATTGTACTTAGTTAAAAGCGATGTAATTCTGCTTTTTTCTAAAAACTCGGTAGAATCGTCTGCAATGTGTAAAACAATTTCCGTACCTCTAGTAGTTTTATCTGATGCTTCTAATTCAAAATTTGGAGAACCATCACAAGTCCAATGAACCGCAGGAGCATCTGTATGGCTCTTACTAATAATCTCTACTTTGTGCGCTACCATAAAGGCAGAGTAGAACCCTAAACCAAAATGACCTATAATACCAGAATCTTTGGCGCTATCTTTATATTTGTCTAAAAACTCTTCTGCACCTGAAAACGCTACTTCATTAATGTATTTTTTTACTTCTTCTTCGGTCATCCCTAAACCTTGATCAATCACATGAAGTTTTTTTCCTTCTTTATCAATCTTTACCTCTATTATAGGTGAACCGTATTCGCTTTTCGATTCGCCGATGGAAGTTAAATGCTTTAATTTTAAAGTCGCATCTGTCGCGTTTGACACTAATTCTCTTAAAAAAATTTCGTGGTCGCTGTATAAAAATTTCTTAATTAAAGGAAATATGTTATCAACGGACACATTAATTTTACCTGTTGCCATCTGTTTTTTGTTTTAAAATTATAACTGTTAGCAAGTAGTCAAAAAAAATACCAAGCTCTGAATTAGTGACAAACTGGCATATACTAAAGCTTGCTACGAACCTAATGGTACCGTTTTTCTATTTTTTAAGCTCAGAACTTTAGAAATTTAAAAAATAAGGACTTTTAGCAGTAAGTATTATGGTATTTGTGCGACTAGTATTTTAAGATTTATACCCTACAATCTTGCACTTTGGTATCCTAAAAAAGTATGAATTAAAATTTTAACAAATATTTTGTTTAATTAATTTGATATATCATTAAACAAAAATTATCTTTACATCGTATTGGGAATATTAATTGCTATGAAAAAGAGTTTTATTCTACAATCGATTTTTATTGGTTAGGTTGAAGAAAACGCATTCCTTAACTGGAGTGCGTTTTTTTGATTATAATGACCTTTAATTAAAAATTAATTTTGAATTATTCGTATCTTTAGAAGTATAAAAAATAAAAGAAAAATATAAGATAATGGCAGCAAAAGCACAAGAAAAGAAAATAACAGATGATGCAATCATTTCTATGTATATGGACTATGTTTTAGAACATGAAGCAGTTCCCAAGTCTATCTATAAATTCTGTAAAGAGAACAAAATAAAGGAAGAAGATTTTTACAAGCATTTCGGCTCTGTAGAGACTTTACAGCATCGTATCTGGGAAAAATTCTACGAGAACACCAACAAATTAATGATGGATAATAAAGACTATGCATCATTTTCGAATAAAGATAAAATGTTAACTTTCTTCTTTTCGATGTTTGAGTTGTTAACTATGAATAGGAGTTACGTTTTGTTTGCCTTAAGTGAGCATAAAAATATGCTAAAAAACTCGGGACAATTAAAAGGCTTAAGACATAAAATAAAAGAATTTTCTACTGCACTTATCAACGAGGCAAACGAATCTAAAAACTATAAGTTGACCAAAAGAAATCCGACTTTATTTTCAGAAGGTGCATGGATTCAATTTTTATTTCTTTTAAAATTTTGGATGGAAGATTCGAGTCCGGCTTTCGAGAAAACCGATGTGGTGATCGAAAAATCGGTAACTACAATTTTCGATGTATTTGAAAATACTCCTTTAGATAGTATACTAGATTTTGGAAAGTTTTTGTACAAAGAAAAAATGGCTTAGAGCTTACCTAAAATAAAAAAAATGAAAACTTTAGATAAAATACCCACAGGTAAAATTGAGCGTGCAAGCAAGTTAGTGAAAACGGGTGTTAAAATTGGTGGCAATTACATGAAGTATTACGGTAAAAAATTAGTAAATCCTGATTTAACCCGTGATGAATTGAATGAAGATAATGCTGGGGATATTTATGATGGCTTAAAAACCTTAAAAGGCAGTGCGTTAAAAGTAGCTCAGATGTTGAGTATGGATAAAAACATATTACCATCGGCGTATGTAGAAAAGTTTTCGCTTTCTCAATTTTCTGTTCCGCCTTTATCTGCGCCTCTAGTGCGTAAAACCTTCAAAAAGTATTTAGATAAATATCCAGAAGAAATTTTTGATACGTTCGATAAAGATTCTATCAATGCAGCAAGTATTGGTCAGGTTCATAAAGCAACGAAAGCGGGTAAAGAATTGGCAGTAAAAATTCAATATCCTGGTGTCGCTGAAAGCATTAGTAGCGATTTGGCTTTGGTAAAACCAATCGCCATTCGTATGTTTAACTTAAAAGGTAAAGATTCTGATAAGTTTTTCGAAGAAGTAGAAAATAAGTTAGTCGAAGAGACCAACTATTTACTTGAAATGAAACAAAGTAAAGAAATTACCGAAGCTTGTGCCATGATTCCGAATATGGAATTCCCGGTATATTACCCAGAATTTTCTAGTGAACGAATCATTACGATGGATTGGATGCATGGGTTACATTTGAGTGAGTTTGCAAAAACAGCTTTTGACGAAGCTACAGGCAATAAATTAGGACAAGCGCTTTGGGATTTTTACATGTACCAAATTCATGGATTACGAAAAGTACATGCTGATCCGCATCCTGGAAATTTTTTAATAAGTAAAGAAAATACTTTAATTGCTATAGATTTCGGCTGCATTAAAGAAGTACCAGACGAATTCTATTATCCGTATTTTGAATTAGCGCGAACTGAAGTAATTCAGAATGATGTGTTATTCATGGAGCAATTGTATAATTTAGAAATCTTAACTGCTACCGATTCTCCAGAGGAGTTAAAGTTTTTTAAAGCCTTGTTTAAAGAAATGCTGACCTTGTTTACAGCACCTTTTAACGAAGATACGTTTGATTTTGGTGCTGATGGATTTTGGATTCAGATTGCCGATTTAAGTCAGCGTTACGCCAACGATCCGCAAATTCGTAAAATGAATGGAAACCGAGGTTCTAAGCATTTCTTATATATGAATAGAACATTCTTTGGTTTATATAACTTGTTGCACGATTTAAAAGCAAATGTGGAGGTAAATAGTTTTAGGAAGTATTTGAAAATATAAAGCATAAAGTACTAAGTATTGAGTATTAAGTATTAAGACTAAGCCGAGATTTAAAAGATGATTGTAGCGCATGGGAAATACATAATGTACTGAATACAAAACAAGATAAATTCAATCAAAAAAGCCTCTTCATACAATTGAAGCGGCTTTTTTGATTGAAAAATGTTAAGTTTTAAATGCTAAGTTTTAAGTTATATCGTCGATTTAGTAAATTAATTTTATGAATTTTCGACATTCGACATT
>JANQTG010000130.1:9331-11573 GCA_030731855.1 Cellulophaga sp.
CCTCTGCCAGATTCGCCGTAGGCCAAGTGTGCAGGAATAAAAACACGTGCTTTTTGACCTACTTTCATATTCATCACCGCTTCTTTAAAGCCTGCAATTAAAGCAGCATCCATGCTAACTTCCATTGGCATAGGCTCGTAACCACCTTGTGCTTCTCTATTTGGATTAAATTGTCCATATAGTTGTGAAACTTCTAAAACGTTACTATCAAACAAGCGACCATCTTCAAAGTACCCAGCGTAAAATAAATTTGCTGTTTGCCCTATTTTTGGTTTGTCACCAGTTCCATTAGTAATGGTGAATATTTTTAAACCAGAAGCAAGAGCTTCAGCAGTTTTCTTTTGGGTTTCTAAATTTGCAACAAAAGCAGCTTGTTCTACTTTTAATTTTTCTTCACGTTCCGCAGCTAATTTTGCCTCTTCTTTTTCTTTAATTTCTTCATCAGCAAAATATTTGGTCATAACTGCAACAGCATCAAACTTTTTAGCTTCTTTTCCATTGCGAATGATGACAATTTTATTCATAAAAACAGTTTCTAAAGGCTTATCCCTGGAGTCTGTTTTTACATTGGCAATAGAGTCTATAACTTCGGTACCTACTACGGTTTCACCAAAAACGGTATAGCCACCATTTAAATCAGGTCTTGGCACATGAGTGATGTAAAATTGACTTCCATTCGATTTTGGTTGTCCAGTATTTGCCATAGCAAGAGTCCCTACTTTATTATGGTTAAGAGAGTCATGTATTTCATTGGCAAAACGGTAACCCGGTCCGCCGGTACCCATACCTAAAGGGTCACCACCTTGAATCATGAAGTCTTTCATTACCCTATGAAACGTTAGTCCATCGTAGTAGTTTTTACCTTTTAAACTGTCGCTTACAAACGGACTTTTACCTTCTGCTAAAGAAATAAAATTGGCCACTGCAATGGGTGTTTTTTCGTATTCTAATTTTACAATAATGTCCCCTTTTGAGGTTTGAATATCAGCAAAAATACCATCACCTAAATCTGCTGTTTTACTCGATTTACAGCTAGAGAATAAGACGATTGCTAAAAGTAATGTAGAAATTGTTTTTTTCATTTTTAATATTAATTAGATTGTTTTTGTTCGATTTTTAAGATTTCTATGGATGATTTTATAGGTGTATTCGGTGTAATTTTGTTTTGATCTCCGTGGTAGCCAAAAGCTAAAGACGAAGGGAATAAAAAAGTCGCTTTTTCACCTTCTTTTAATAAGGTAAATGTAGTTCTCAATCCCTTAAATAAATTAGGCTGGTCCACTTTTATTTTTTGAATTCCTATCTCATCGGCCGAATAAATAGTATCATTCATTAACGACATAATGTTATAGCGTAACGTAACAATATCCTCGTTTTTCGCAAGGTATGTTGTACTGTCATTTTTAATTTCATAATGATACCAAGAGCCGTTAGCGGTAGGTAGGTATTCATGTAAGGTGTCTTTTTTTACTAGAGCATTTATAATCTTCACTTCAAGAGAAAGCAATTCTTTATTTCGCTCTACAGTAGATTTAACCAATTTTGGTGTAGATGTTCTTATAGGTTTTCGGGCGATAGGACCTTCACAGCCCAAAAGAAAAATGGTGAGTATACTTAGTACAAGATATTTCATTTCTATAAAATTCGTTAAGCCCTTAATGTTGTTTTATATATTTCATTTGGCATTGTTAGTATGGACTGGTTTAATTTTTTTATTGGTGATAATACCGCTGGTTAGGCTTCGTTTTCTACTTTTTTTCTTTGCAAATTGGTATTCATTTTTAAAATTACACTCTCCTTGGGGCTTAACCTCGTATTAGTTTGCCAACTCTTTTTTATATTTCGGCAACAAGTTTACGAAATACTTTGCGGTTTCTTCTAATGATACATCACTTTTACCACCAGCGGCATTCGTATGGCCACCACCTTCAAAATGTGCTCTAGCAAATTCGTTCACCGAAAACTCTCCTTCCGATCTGAATGATATTTTTATAATACCTTCTTCTTTGTTTTCTATAAAAATTACAGCAAATTTAATACCTTCAAGCGTAAGTCCGTAATTCACGAAACCTTCGGTATCTCCTTTTTTATAGTTATAAGTGTCTAATTCATCTTGACTAAGCGTAATGTATGCGGTATTAAAATCTTCTAAAATCACCATATTTTTAAGCGCACAACCTAATAAATGTAGCCTGCTTGGTGAATTGGTATCGTACACTACATTATGGATATAGGTGTTTTT
>JANQTG010000130.1:11673-16123 GCA_030731855.1 Cellulophaga sp.
GTAGCCTCTTGCCCTTTGTTTTTCAAAAAATGCCACAAACCTAAAGTAGACCCAATAGCATCACCATCAGGGTTTTTGTGGGGAACAATAACAATTTTTTGCGGTACGTTTAATAGTTTTTCTACGCGTTTTATATCGTCTAAATTCATGGCGGCAAAGATACTATTTTAAACAATAGTGATTAAGTACAAAAGACTATTTTTGTAGCAACCCTAATAATCACTATTATGAAAGTATTGCAGCTAGGTATCGTTTTTCTTTTACCATTCAATTTCTATAACTTGTCATCACAGGAAACTAGTACTAAGATAGATACCCTTAAAACTTCAGATTTTACCATAGCTTTTGGTTCTTGTAACAAACAAAACGTTCCCAATCTTTTATGGGATGATGTTTTAAATGCTAAACCCAATATTTGGATTTGGGGTGGCGATAATGTATATGCCGATACGGACAATATGGAAAAATTGAGGGCATTTTATGACCAACAAAATAATGTAAACGGTTATGCAGAACTAAAAAGTAAAATGCCAGTTATTGGTACTTGGGATGATCATGATTATGGTTTAAATGATGGTGGAGTAGAGTTTACCTCTAAAAAAGAAAGTCAACAAGAGTTTCTTGATTTTTTTGACGTCCCAAAAGACAGTCCAAGAAGACAACAAGAAGGCGTTTATACAGCACATACCTACCAAACGCCCAAAGGGACAATTAAAGTTTTGGTCTTAGACACCCGTTATTTTAGAACTGCACTCACGAAAGATACGGAAACCAAAAAAAGAGTAAAACCAAATGTGTATGGTGAAGGCACCGTTCTTGGAGAAACGCAGTGGTTGTGGTTAGAAAATGAATTAAATACCAGTACGGCCGATTTTAATATTTTGGTAAGTAGCATTCAAGTATTATCTAACGAGCATGGTTTTGAAACTTGGGGCAATTTTCCGCATGAAGTTGATCAACTCAAAAAGCTAATGGCAAGTTCAAAAGCAAAGGGTGTAGTAGTCTTGTCCGGAGACCGACATATTTCTGAATTTTCAAAAACTGATGTCGATACTTTAGAGTATCCTTTAATAGATTTTACCAGTAGCGGACTTACACATACCTACACGTCTTATTCTGGAGAATCCAATCCGTTTAGAGTAGGAGAGGTGGTTTTTGAAGTTAGCTTCGGAACTTTAGATTTTGATTTTGATGAAAATAAAATTGTATTTAAAATGATTGGTGATAATGGTAAGGTGTTGGGGAATTTGGAGCAGGTGTACGAAGCCTCCCCCAGCCCCTCCGAAGGAGGGGAGTAAAAACATACTTTGTAACGCCGTGCTCGCTTTCCGCCTTTCGGAAATTGCTTTGCGCAAAGCGTACAGCGTACAGCGGTTTGCAGACAGCCCGAAGCGCTTTTTAAGCAAAGACTTGCTAATTATATGAAAAGTAGTACTTTTGCACAAAATTTAAAAAAAGATGACAACAAATAGAACATTTACAATGCTTAAGCCAGATGCCGTTGAAAACGGACATATTGGTGCTATTTTAGATAAAATAAACGCTGCTGGTTTTAAAATTGTAGCGATGAAATATACACAACTAAGCACTAGAGATGCACAAGCTTTTTATGCGGTACATAGCGCGAGACCTTTTTACGGTGAGTTGGTAGCATTTATGTCTAGAGGCCCAATTGTTGCGGCTATTTTAGAAAAAGACAATGCAGTAGAAGATTTTAGAGCTTTAATTGGTGCTACCAACCCAGCAGAAGCAGCAGAAGGTACTATCCGTAAAATGTTTGCAACTTCTCTTGGAGAAAATGCAGTACACGGTTCTGATAGCAATGAAAATGCAGCTATCGAAGGTGCCTTTCACTTTTCAGGAAGAGAGATTTTCTAAGAATTTTTTTTATGATATTTAAAAGGCTGCCTAGAATTGGGTGGCTTTTTTTGTTATCCAACATTAAGCTTAGCAGCTTGTTTCCATAAGTAATTTGGCATAGGTTCTTCAATTTTCCAAGTTATACTCATAGGTTTAGTACCATAGTGGCTAACATATTTTACTCTTCCTATAAAAATATAACCCATTGTACTGTTAAATTTATCTTTAGCTTGCTCTCTTACGAATAACAAAATAGTTTTTGATTTCTTTTGATGCTTAATATAAGTTATTCCTTTTCCTGAATCAGCTCTTGTTTGGTTTTGAGATTGCCAGTGAAATAGGGTTTCGCTTATGGCAAAATCATCATACATGGTTGATGGTGAAAAATCTTCTTCCGACTTTATTAAATCTACAAACAAAACTTCAGTATTGTTCTTTTTATTTTCTGCAACTCCTTCTCTGTTTGATGATTGTTTTTCAAAACTTGAGAGACCAAAAGAAACCAAGATTTGATCTCTTGTATATCTTGAATGTAATTTTAACGGTTGTTGATATGGCAAGACGATAGATATTTCTTCGTAGTCGATTTCATCAATTTTAAATTCTAAGAATTCAATTATTTCATTTACTATTATCGCGTTTTTTCCAATAGAATTTATGCTTTCTGTAAGATTTTGAAAACCACTCTCTTTTTGCCAGATGTCATAATGTAGCATAAGGCACATCAGTTTTTCTTCCTGATTAAACGAATCTAAGGAAATATTAAAACCTTCCTTTGCTAATTTTAAAATAAATTTGAAATATGAATAGGAGTTTGTAGAAAGCCATTTGTTTTTTATGCAACTATAGATTTCTTTTTCATTTTTGGTATTAAAATCAGGAATTTTACCAGCTTTTTCTTTTAACCTACTCCAAGTACCTTTTTTATAAATAACTTCAATTGGAATTTTAGTGATTTCTACAAAATTCTTAAGATTTAACGAAAGGGTAGTTTGATGCTCAAAATCTCTAATTTTTTTTATAATTTGATTTATATTAAATGATGTAGCTTTTTTAATATTTTCTAAAATAGATTCTTTAGCTTTTTGTTCTAAAATAATTGAACAACCAAGTGGTAAATGAGGAAAATTATTTTTAATCTCCTTTTCTACGGAAGTATTTGTTTTACCAATTAAAGCTCTGAATTTACTTTCAAAATCATATTCTGGTCTTGAATTAGCTACAAAGTCTAAAACGGATAATCCTTCCTTATCTTCTGATAACCTTAGGCCTCGACCTAGTTGTTGTAAAAAAATCGTTAAGCTTTCCGTAGGTCTTAAAAAGAGAACAGTATCAATTTCGGGGATATCAACGCCTTCATTAAATATATCCACAACAAATAAATAATTTATTTCTTTATTTTTAAATTTATTACGAAGTGAATCTCTTTCTGCACCATTTTTACTAGACAAATGTGCAGCACTAAAACCAGCTAGTAAAAATTTCTCAGCCATGAAAATTGCATGTTCTACTGTAATACAAAAACATAAAGCTCTAACATCAAAAGGGTCTTTTACATATTTGTTAATATTTGAGATTATTTCACTAACTCTTCTGTCATTTTTCGTGTAGATATCACTTAGTTCTTTTGCAACATATTTTCCTTTTTGCCAAGTTGCATTACTTAAATCTATACTATCTGTAATTCCAAAATATTGGAATGGACATAGTAATTTTCTGTTCAAAGCTTCCGGAAGCCTAATTTCTGCTGCTATTTTATCCGAAAAGTCTTTAAGTATATCTGCGCCATCCATTCTTTCGGGTGTAGCAGTAAGTCCTAATAATATTTCAGGAGTAAAATAGTTTAAAATTGGTCTGTAGGTTTTGGCTTCAATATGATGCACTTCATCAATAATAATAAAATCGAAATAGTTTTTACTGAGGGATAAGCCTTCAAGTCTGTTATTAAGTGTTTGTATCGATACAAACAGATATTCAAATTTTGAAGGCTCGTAGCGGTCAACCCAAAGTTCTCCAAAATTATTATCTTTCAAAACTCCGCGGAACGTACTTAAAGACTGTTCGAGAATTTCTTTGCGGTGAGCGATAAATAGTAAACGCGCTTTGGGTTTTTCTTTTAAGTATCTATTAAAGTCAAATGCCGAAATAACTGTTTTACCTGTTCCTGTTGCAGCAACAATTAAATTTTTAAATCTATGATGAATTTGTCTTTCCGTATTTAATTTTTCTAATATTTCCTTTTGAAAAGGATATGGTTTTATATCAAAAATAGCATTTTTTAAAACCTTATTATTTATGGACTTACCATGATTTAAAGCTTCTTTTAACTTTACTGAATCTTTAAGAATGTTGAAGGTTTGAAACTCTTCGTTTTGCCAATAGGATTCGAACGTCTTTTGAAACTTATCTATGATATGGCTAACTTCTTTTGTAGTTATTTTTAAGTTCCATTCCAAACCATCCGTCAATGCAGATCTAGAAAAATTTGAAGAACCAATATATCCTGTATGAAATCCTGAATTTCTAAAAAAAAGGTAAGCTTTAGCATGGAGTCTTTCATTTCCTGTGTTATAAGATACTTTTATTTCGG
>JANQTG010000131.1:0-14339 GCA_030731855.1 Cellulophaga sp.
TAGATTGAAAATAATTAAAGGCAGAGAAACTATAGTTTACGGCAAATCCTCCTAAATCTTCCTTGTTTACAGGAATAGTGATTGTTTCAGAGTTTCGCGATAATTTAACGATTTTAGTTTCTATTATTTTTCTATCCTTTTCAATAAACACCGTTACCATTAGATCCTTTGCAGCACTGCTTAATTTTAATTTTACTTTATCACCAATTTTATAATCCGTTTTATCTGTAGTAATAGAAAATAATTCATTGTCTGCTGGAAATTTATCGGTGTCACTGAACAGAGTAGTTTGTGCTTTATCTTCTACAATTTGACCGAATTTATCGTTTGTTTCTAGTTCAATAATATAGTTTCCGGAAGTCCATTTTTTAAGTTGAGGTAAGTTTACTTCTTTTGATTTTTCTGTATCAAAAGTTGTCTCCCAGACTAATTTCTCCTTATCCCATTGATTGCTGTCTTGTTCATTTTTAAAAGCATCATGCGGGAATAATTCTTTAAACTTTTCTTTATCAAAATTATCATAATCAGGAGCAGCCCAAGGTCTTGGTCTCAATACATAATCAGGAGCTTTTAATTTATACATTTTAAGTGTTCCTTTGGATGGAACAAACTGACCGTTTAAGTTGTAGGTGCCAATACTTAACTTTTCTTGCTCAGGATTATTTTTATCAATAGTACTTGTAACTTGAATATTGGCAGTTAACGCATGATAGCCAACATTTACTGTAGTTGTTGCGCTATGTGTTTCTCCATTAAGGTCAGTTATATCAGCAGTAACTTCATAGCTAAATGTAGGTAAATTTGTCGCTTTGGTTCTGGTATCTGGAATCGCTGTAAAGTCGACCTTAAAATTACCACTAGCATCGGTAGTGGTTTCTCCAAAAGTTATTTCTTGAGGAGTAGCATCAAAATAAGGACGATACCAGTAGTACCATCTTGGAAAATAAACAACTCGTTTTACCCTATAGCTTACTTTAGCATCGGTGATGTTGCTTCCTGCATAAGCTATGGCTTTTCCGCTAATAGTCACCGCATCATTTACTTTATAAGTTTCTATAACAGGATTAAAAGAAGCCTCAAATTTTGGGCGTTTATATTCTTCAACAGAAAAACTACTATACCCACTTATATTCACCTCGGATGAATTTACGCGTAGGCTAAAATTACCTGTTAATCCATTATTGGGTAGCATAAATTCACCCGCAAAAGAACCGTATTCATTGGTTTTTAAAGTTTGCTGACTAACTTCTTGACTGTTGGTGTCATATAAGCTTACTATAACCGAAGTACTTGGTAGAACAACTTGTTTATCCGAAGCTCTTGAAATGGCAATGCCCTTAAAATAAAGTGGTTGTCCAGGTCTGTAAATACTGCGATCAGTAAATAAAAAGCAAGAATAGGTCTTGTCTTTAGGAGGATTCCGAGCATAATCTCTGTAAATATAGTATTCGCCAAAAAGAGCAGTTTCCTTATTGTAAGTAACTTTGGCTTTAATTTCGGTCCAATCTTCTAAAGATTTTGAAATATTGACTAGGCCTTTATCGTCAGTAGTGAATGTTTTAGTTAAGAATTTTTTATCATAATTAATTCTGTACCTTAATTGTAAAAAAGCCCCAGCTATAGGTTTTCCATTAGTTCTGTCGATGATTTGAAACGTATGTGTTCTATCATTTTGAGTTTCGACTAAAACCATATTGGTTGCTTGTAAACTACTGTATGCATAAGAATCTTTAGCATCAGCATTGGTTGTCGCGACTAGAATGTAGAAACCGTTTTCTAATTCAGGAATTAAAATTTCGGAGCTGTGATTTTGGTAATCATCCTCGTTTTTTAATGATGAACCCCAAGATTTATACGTTTTCAATGATTTTATGAAGGCTGCTTTCTTATCCTGTTCATACAAGCTTTCTAATTTTTCTAGTTGTTCAGGACTACTTTTGTAGGCGGTAATTGTTATGGAGTCAATATTTTTATAGTTGATGAATACGCGGGAAACTTTATTAATTGGAATATAGGTTTCATTTGTAATTCTAACATCTGTATTTAAAATAGCCGCTTTTAAGCTTTTGCTTTTTTCTGCGCCTACACTTTCAGGATATTTTGAAATAATAGTTTCTGATAATGACAAAGCTTCTTTTAGTTTCCAGCGGTGTTCTTCGTTAATTTCAGGTTGGTATTGGTTTCCCCATTGCTGATATTCCGAAGCAATTTCGTATTGATAAAGTCCCCAATTGGGATTATTTTTAAGCCGTTCTGCCGAATTCTTTAAAATTTCGATATAATGGATTTCTCTGTCTGCAAAAGTGGCATTCTCCTTAATAAATTGTAGACGCTCAATATCTATAACAGCATAAGCGTCAGAATTACCATTGCTCGAATGAAATTTCAATAAGTTTTGATAAATCACTAAAGCTTTGGCTTGTAACGATGTTGAATCGCTAGTATCGATCTTATTTTTTATAAATTGTGGGCCTTCACATAACCATTCCGTTTTATTTATCTCAAATTTGTCGGCTGGTCTAATAATATTGTTTTCACTGGTTTTATAAAAACTTAAAGCCGTATGAGCTAACAAATCGTATAGTGTAGGGCGATGATTTTCAGAACCTTTTTGCTGATTTAAAATTACATCAAAATCGGATACTTTTATTTTTTGTAAAGCATCGCTATTTTGTAAAGAAGCATCAAAATGGGTATTTATTTCATGAAATAGTGTAGTTAAATCCCAAGTTCTAAAATCGGTACTATCTACTTTTTCAGCTGTTTTTGTTCGGTTATAAAATTGATATCTGTTTTGCTGAAAATATTGCCAATATAAATTGGCTAAATAGCTCTCTAAAATATTTTTTGTGGGTGTTTCTGCTTTGTCAATTTCCGATTTAAAATCATTGATAATTGTTAATTGTGCATCTTCTTCAAGTGTCATCGCATATTTAGACGAATATAAAAGTGCTTTTACGAGTTGAGATGTATTTTTTTCTTTTTTAGCCTTTTCAGAAATTACATCAACAACTTTTAGGGCTGATTTTGGTAAGTTTTCGTTATCGAATTGCTGTACTTTTTTCCAAAGCGCATCAAAAGTTTCTGAATTATCTTGACCAGTCATCAATTGAGAACATATTAATATTGCGATAAGAAGCGACGCTTTTTTCATAAAAAATATTTAAAAATTTAAGCCAAATATGGTTTTTACCAAAGATACTCACAATATAAATTGAGTGAAACCCTGTTTTCAGTGAGTTAAGATGCTCTAGATATTTAAAAAAAGTAATCAGTGTTCGGTACCAGTTAGCAGTAGCAGCGGCAGTATTTTTTTATTTTGCTGAACACTGAACACTGCCAACTGAATACTATTTTTTTGAAACTAACCACTAACCACTACTTTTTAAACAGTTTTTAATAACCCACCATCAATAGGGATAGACGTTCCTGTGATATACGCCGCATTGTCCGAAGCTAAAAAAGCGACTAAAAAGCCGTATTCTTCTGGATTTCCGATCCGTTTTAAAGCTACCTTTTCTTCCATATCATTCCGGACTTTGGTTTCTGAAATGTTCAATTGTTTTGCTTTTGTAGCGTTTAATTGTGTAATTCTTTGGGTATCAAAATACCCTGTTAAAATACTATTAACGGTTATTTGATGCGCTCCAACATCACTGGCTAGTGATTTTCCCCAAGTAACTACCGCAGCTCTGATGCTATTTGAAAGTGCCAAATACGATAATGGTTCTTTCACCGAAACTGAAGCTACGTTAATAATGCGACCCCATTTGTTTTGCATCATATTTTTTAGGGCTAATTCGGTCGTAAAAATGGTAGTTTTAAACAACAAATCGAAAGCTTGTTGATAATCCTCAGTACTTTTTTCTAGGCTATTTCCAGCAGCTGGTCCTTGCGTATTATTGACTAAAATATCAATAGTATTCGTATTAAAATATGCTGAAATTTTAGCTTTATAATCTTCAAAATTGGTGTAGTCAACAACGATATATTGATGTTGTTGTCCGACTGATGTATCAAGATCACTAACAATTTTTTTTAATTTATCCTCAGATCTAGACACCAACGTTACGCTAGCGCCACTTTTAGCTAATTGAATCGCAATCGCTTTACCGATACCGTCACTACTCCCACCGACTAAGGCTTTTTTACCTTTTAAAGAAATATTCATTTACAAGATTGTTTTTTGTTAATAAGAGTCAAGACCACTTCGCTAAAAGAGCCAATAGTCTAGACTTTTTGTAAAAGTCTCCTCTCCCTTCGGGAAGGGGAGTTAAGACAGCTACGCTGAAAGAGCCAAGGTTAAAGACTTTTTTTAAAGTCCCCTCTCCCCTCGGGGAGGGGATTTAGGGGAGGGGAATTATTTGTATTCCTCCCTCGTCGGACTAAAAACATCCATTAATTTACAAGCTGTAAGTGCTTTTCCGCTATGTGGCATATAAGAACCTATGACGACCAATTCGCCAGGTTCATAAACTTTTGTTACTCCGTTTAAAGTAAACTCAAACTTACCCTCTAAAACTTGCATTACTTGTTCGTTTACATGCGAATGTTCAGGTACAATCGAACCTTTTTCGACATCCCAGAAGGCTAAACTCATATTTTCGGTATGAATTAATTTACCATGCAAACCAGGCATTATTTCTTTCGGTACTATTTCAGCTAATTTTATATCCATTTGTAATAATTATTTTATTCATAAGAACCAAGACCGCTTCGCTACAAGAACCAAGAGTCTAGACTTTTTTCCTTTAAAAGTTTCCTCTCCCTTCGGGGAGGGGATTTAGGGGAGGGGATTTTTGAGCTTTAGGTGGCTTTTTTATAAATTTTACTTCGAAGATAAAAAGAAAGAATGAGATAGTATTCGATTTGAAAAAGCACTTTTCAATTGTTACCTTTGTTTCATAATTAAATTTACATGAACATACATTTTATTGCCATCGGCGGAAGCGCCATGCACAACCTTGCCTTGGCATTAAACCATAAAGGAGATATCATTACAGGAAGTGATGATGTTATTTTTGAACCATCAAAATCGCGTTTAGCACAAAAGGACTTGTTGCCAGCCGAATTTGGTTGGTTTCCTGAAAAAATCACCAATAAATTAGATGCTATTATTTTAGGTATGCATGCTAAAGCTGATAATCCTGAATTATTAAAAGCACAAGAATTAGGGCTTCCCATATATTCATATCCAGAATTTTTATACGAGCAATCGAAAAATAAGACAAGAGTTGTTATTGGCGGTAGTCACGGAAAAACGACCATTACTTCTATGATTTTACACGTTTTAAACTATCATGGTCGTGAGGTAGATTATATGGTAGGTGCGCAATTAGACGGTTTTGAACGTATGGTGCATTTAACCAAAGAAAACGATTTTATAATTTTAGAGGGCGACGAATATTTATCTTCTACTATAGACCGAAGACCAAAATTTCACTTATATAAACCCAATATTGCTTTGTTAAGTGGTATTGCCTGGGATCATATTAATGTATTTCCAACCTTTGAAAATTACGTAGAACAGTTTCAAATTTTTGTAGATAGTATTGTAAAAGGCGGGAGTATTACCTACAACCAAGACGATGAAAACGTTTGTAAGGTAGTAGAAGCTTCTGAAAACGCGATTAGAAAATTGCCATATACAGTTCCTGAATATAGCGTAGAAGACGGACAAACATTATTAGAAACTCCCGAAGGTTCAATGCCTATTGAAGTTTTCGGGCAGCATAACTTAAGTAATTTATCAGGTGCAAAATGGATTTGCCAGAATATGGGCGTTGATGAAGATGATTTTTATGAAGCTATTGCTACGTTTAAAGGCGCATCAAAACGCTTAGAAAAAATAGCAGAAAGTGCCACCTCTGTTATATATAAAGACTTCGCACATTCGCCAAGTAAAGTGGCGGCGACTACCAAAGCGGTAAAAGAACAATATCCTGATCGTACCTTAATAGCCTTACTAGAATTACACACCTATAGCAGTTTTAATCCTGAGTTTTTAAATTTATATAAGGGTGCCTTAGACGCTGCGGATGAACCAATTGTATTTTACTTGCCAGAATCGGTGGCTATTAAAAAGTTAGCACCCGTTTCAGAAGAACAAATTCGCGAAGCTTTTCAGTGTAAAAATTTACAGATTTTCACAAATTCGGACGATTTGAAAACCCATGTTGATGCTCAAAATTTCAATAATTCGGTACTATTATTAATGAGTTCTGGCAATTATGGCAGCCTAGATTTAAAAGCTTTAAAAGATAGGATTGGAGGGTAAAGTTATAGAAAAAGTAAGCAGTAGCAGTAGGCAGTTTCTAAAAGTAATTTAAAAACTGCTTACTGTTACTGCCAACCGAATACTTATAAAAATTTTCAAGCTTATTATTTCTCATGGCGTTAAATACTTAATTATCTTTAACAAATGCAAGAAAACCAACAATCGTTTTCCATAAAAAACTGGTCAGATGATGACAAGCCTAGAGAAAAACTAATTCTTAAAGGTAAATCGGTTTTATCTGATGCAGAATTAATTGCTATTTTAATAGGTTCAGGCAGCAGAAATGAAAGTGCCGTTGAATTGTCAAAAAGAATCTTGGCATCGGTTGATAATAATTTAAATGAATTAGGTAGCTTATCAATTCAAAAACTAATGCAATTTAAAGGTATCGGAGAGGCAAAAGCGGTAAGTATTGCTGCAGCTTTAGAGATTGGTAGAAGAAGGAGAGGAGAAAACGCTAAAAAAATAACTAAAATAACCAGCAGTAAAAGTGTTTTTGAACTTTTACATCCTTTTTTAGGAGAGTTGCCACATGAAGAGTTTTGGATTGTTTATTTAAATAATTCTAATAAAGTACTGCAAAGCGTTCAGCAGAGTAAAGGTTCTATCACTGGCACTTTGGTCGATGTTCGTTTAATTATGAAAGAAGCACTTGAATTAGGCGCTGTAGCAATGATTTTGGCGCACAATCACCCTTCGGGCACCCTAAAACCAAGTGAAGCAGATAAGCAAATTACAGAAAAAATTAAAAATGCTGCGGCAGGCTTAGATATAAAAGTCTTAGATCATGTGATCATTACACAAACCGCCTATTTTAGTTTTGCCGATGAAAACATATTATAGTTAATTGATATTTCACTAGAGATTTTATAAAAGATGCTTTTAGTTTATACGCATAAAATTACCCCTAGATTTAGTTTTGTAATGAAACAAATCTTTCAACGTATTTTGGGTATTGAGGTCTCTTTTACGGCAAAAGTGGAAGATTTTATTAAGCATTCTGGTCCTAAAATAACCTATACTAAACTTCCGTTACAAAACGAATTTTTTATCAGAAGTAACGATTTGTTGTTTGAGCAGGGTATTAATGATTTAAAGATTAAAATGGGCGATTGGGAAGGTACTCCTTGTTTCTTTACAGCAGGAGAACGAAGCAGTATTCCGTTTGATATTTTTTCGGCAAGTTTTTATTTATTAACCAGGTATGAAGAGTATTTACCGCATGTAAAAGATAGTCACGGAAGGTTTCCGCCTACAGAAAGTTTGGCTTATAAAAATAAATTTCTACAAGCCCCAGTAGTTGATATTTGGGCCCTAAAACTATTAAAAAAACTAAAAGAGCGCTTTCCCGATTTACAACATACTCAAAAGCAATATAAATATACATCCGTTATCGATGTAACATCTTCGCATTGTTTTGCCAACAAAGGCTTTGGCAGAAGTATTGCAGGCTTATTTTTCGATCTAAGTTCCTTTAAATTTAAAAGAGTTTTTGAAAGAATAAGTGTTTTGTTTCATCCTGAGAAAGACCCTTATAATAATTATGATTGGCTGATTGATACTCATAAAAAATACGGTATAACTTGTTTGTATTTTTTTCAATTTGCAGCCTATTCAACCTTCGATAAAAACATATCTATCAACAATAATAAATTTATCTATTTAATAAAGTCTATCTCAGATTATAGTAAAGTATCCTTAAGTGCATCGTATAGCTCGTTTGGGAATTTAGAATTATTGAAAAAAGAGAAAAAAGCACTCTCAAACGTATTGAACAGACCTGTTAATTCTTCTCGCTTAAGATACAATAGAGTAGATATTCCTTCAACATACAGAGATTTGGTAGATGCCGAATTTACTGATGATTATACCATGGGTTATACCCACGAAGTTGGCTTTAGAGCCAGCACGTCGCATCCTTTTTATTTTTACGATATTAATCTAGAGGTACAACAGCCTATTAAAGTCCACCCATTCGCGATTCACGATTACGCTTTTTTAAAAATGAATAACGAACAAGAAGTAAAAAATAAAATTGCAACACTTTACGAACAAGTGAATGCTGTTAACGGAAGTTTTACGACTATTTTTTCGAATGAATTATTCGGAGAAACAAGTATTATTTCTTGGAGAGAGATTTATGAATATATGTTAAGTAATTACCATGTTTAATAAAATAGTAACCGATGTTTTTTTTGATTTGGACCATACCCTTTGGGATTTTGAAAAAAATTCAGCTTTAACCTTTGAGAAAATTTTAGTAGAAAACGATGTGAATGTCGATTTATCCGATTTTTTGGCGGTATATGTCCCTAATAATTTAATTTTTTGGAAACTATTCCGAGATGAAAAGATTAATAAGGCCGATTTACGATACCAACGTTTAAAGTTAACTTTTGATACTTTAAAAATGCAAGTTTCTGACGCTAAAATTAATCACTTAGCAGAGGAGTACATCAACAATTTATCGAATTATAACCATCTATTTCCGAATACCATTGATATTCTAAATTACTTAAAGCCAAAATATAAGTTACACATTATTACGAACGGGTTTCAAGATATACAAGATAAAAAATTGAAAAATGCTGGAATTTACGAGTATTTCAATCATATTATTAATGCAGATAATGCTGGGTTTAGAAAGCCAAATCCTATAATTTTTCAGTTAGCACTTGATAAAGCAAATGTGAATGCAGATAAGGCAATGATGATTGGTGATAGCTTAGAGGCTGATATTTTAGGTGCAAAAGCGCTAGGTTTTCACACCCTACACTTTAATGCACATCAAGAAAAAAAACATGATTTATCTATCATGATTACCGACTTGAATGAAATAAAATATTATTTGTAGAGTTATAATAAAAGAACACTATTTAATTTTAATACTGGTTGAGTAGTCTGATATGATTTAAAATGAAAAAAATAATCCCCCTTGTTTTAATCTTTTTTATTTGTTTAGGATCTTGCTCAGAACAGCAAGATTTTGATCAAGTTAGAGATTTAGAGGTAATTCCTGATCTTTCGGGACCTATTGTTTATGTAGAAACTACAGAAGCCATAATCAATACAATATCACCAGACACTATTAGCCAGAGTATAAATTTCGATGGCTTTGCTTCTGGAGTATTTTCTGATAGGGTAATTTCAGGTTCAATACAATTTCAACTACAAAACAGTACCAGTAAAGACATGGATCTCATAATTGATTTTTTAGATAGCGATAATAATTCCTTAGATAGTGTAGAAATAGGCGTTGCACCTGCACTTCCTGAAAGAACAATTAATTTAGAAATTCCTTATGGACCACCATCTGGTAGAAATATAGATATCATTAGAAATACGTCAAGTTTACAATTAAGGTTTATCAATAATAGCAATAATACAAGCGTTTCATCACTTCCTGATCCTAAATTAATATTTAGATCGAGCGCCAGCTTTAAGCTAAGATTATTAGAATGAAGCAAACATGGTTTTTTAGTATCATTTTTTTATTAGGTAGTTTACTGGGTGTAAGCCAGAATAAACAGGTGCTGTATGATTTTAATGAAGTTCCACAAGCTTTATTATTAAATCCTGGTATGTCTACAAATTTTAAATGGTATTCTGGTGTTCCTTTGGTTTCCGGAATTAGTTTTCAAGCGGGCAGTAGCGGAATTTCTTCAAATGATTTATTTGCGGTCGATGGGGTTGATTTCAATACAAAATTCAGAGAAAAGGTGATTAACGGTATGAATTTTAGAGATGAATTAAGTGGCACCTACCAAATAGAACTTTTAAATATAGGCTTTAGAAGTCGAAAAAATGACAATATATTTTATTCTTTTGGTGCCTATAATGAGGGCGATGCTATAGGTTATTATTTTGAAGATTATGCTCAACTAGCGTACGAAGGTAATACAGATAATTTAAACCAAAGGTTCGATTTAAGTCATTTAAAAACAAGAGGAGAAATTATAAACGTTTATCATTTTGGTATAAATAAAAGAGTTTCTAATCAATTATCTGTAGGTATTAGAGCTAAATTGTATTCAAGTTTTATCAATTTTAGTTCAACAAAAAACAAAGGTTTTTTTTCAACAACAGAAGGGCAAAATAACTTACTTCGAAGCAATTTAGATGCTGATATAGAAATTAGAACTTCTGGTATATTTGAACTAAAAGATGTTTTAGACGATGATACCGTTGATAACGGATCAGGTATTTCTAGTATCTTGACAAGAAGAGCCCTATTAGGTGGTAATTTAGGTCTTGGTTTTGATGCAGGATTCACCTATAATTTAGATCAAAGAACCATCTTTACAGCAAGTTTATTAGATATTGGCTTTATATACCATACTAAAGATACCCGTATTTATAGTTTAAAAGGCACGGCAAGTACAGAGGGAATAGCCTTTTTTATTCCTGAAGATTCTAATAATCCAGAAGATCAGTGGCGAAATTTAGTGGATGAATTAGAAGCTTTAGTGCCTTATACCGAGTCAAATGATAATTACCTCACGTTTAGACCAACAAAATTAAATGCATCAATCCGCCGCGATTTTGGCAAACAATTAGAATCTAAAGAAATTTGTAACTGTACAAGTGAGGCGGGCGGTAGCCCTAGGGGGCAGCGTTATAAAAATAGTTTTGGAGCACAACTTTATGCCATCAACAGACCTCGTGGTCCACAAACTGCACTAACCGCTTTTTATCAACATAGGCTTGGCAACATAATGTCATTAAAAAGTACGTACACCGTAGATAAATTTTCTGCTACAAATATTGGCTTGGGTGGGAGTATTCAGCTAGGTGTTGTTAACATATATCTTATGGCTGATAATCTTTTAGGCTATCAAAATATTGCAGATACTCGGTACACTTCTGTACAATTCGGATTAAATATTATATCTTGGGGCGAGAAATAAGAGAAGATTCCAAATGAAAAAAATTATCACGCTATTTTTTTTAATAGCAAGTGTTTCAATTTTCGCACAAGAAGAATTAAACAACTACAAATACATTATTGTGCCGAAACAATTCGACGCATTTAAAGAGATGAATCAATACCAAACAAGTACTTTGGTTAAATATATTTTAGAAAACCAAGGATTTAATGTTTTCTATGATGACGATTTACCTAGTGAATTAAGTGCCAATAGGTGTTTAGGACTTTTGACAGTATTAGTTAACGGATCAAATATGTTTACCACCAAAACAGCCATAGCTTTTAAAGATTGTAATTCTAAAATTGTATATACAACTGCTGAGGGTACTAGTAAAATTAAAGAATACAAAGGTGCTTATAACGAAGCCATTAAAGAAACATTGAATGGTTTAAATTATTTTAAGTACAAGTATGCCGAACAGTCATCAGAACCAGTAGTAGTATCTTTTAAGAACGATGTTAAAAACATAACTCCTAAAGTTGAACAGACTGCAACGGTAGAAAATAAAGCTGTTGAGGTTGTAGAAAATACCAATAATAAAAAAAATGAAGTTGTGGCATTGAAGCCTGCGGCAGTTCCATTAAAAAGTGACAAAACACCCGAACAGGTATTTTACGCGCAAAGTATCGAAAATGGCTATCAACTAGTTGACAGTACTCCAAAAATAGTTATGAAAATGTTTTCTACCTCTAAACCGAATATGTATTTAGCAGAAGATTCTACTAAAAATTCAGGGATGGTATATACCGAAAATGGGGAATGGTTTTTTGAGTATTATGAAGCAGGTAAGTTAATCAAGAAAAACCTGTCTATTAAATTTTAAAGGTTGTACTTATCTTTCCATCTATTTTTTAAAAATTCTTTAATAGCGTCTTCTCTAGGGTTTTTGTTTGGAGTATAGAATGATGTGCCTGATATTTCATCAGGTAAGAATTCTGCTTCCACAAAATTATTTTGATAGTTGTGAGCATATTTATAGTCAGCCCCATAACCAATATCTTTCATTAATTTGGTTGGTGCATTTCTCAAAGCAAATGGCACCGATAAATCGCCAGTTTCCTTCACTTTACTTAAGGCGTTATTAATAGCCATATAACTTCCATTACTTTTCGGAGAAGTAGCCAAATAAATAGCACACTGGCTCAAAATAATACGGGCTTCAGGATAGCCGATAGTCGTAACGGCTTGGAAGGTTGTATTCGCCATGACTAAAGCCGTTGGGTTTGCCAAACCAATATCTTCAGAGGCAGAAATTAGCATGCGTCGGGCAATGAACTTAACATCTTCACCACCTTCTATCATTCTAGCTAGCCAATAAACAGCTCCATTGGGGTCGCTACCGCGAATCGATTTTATAAAAGCCGAAATAATATCATAATGCTGTTCGCCAGTTTTATCATAACGAACCGTATTTTTCTGAATTTTTTGCATCACCAAGGCATCGGTAATAACAATAGTGTCGGTATTTTCAGAATTGATTACGAGTTCAAAAATATTCAATAATTTTCTGCCATCGCCACCAGAAAGTCGCAGTAAAGCTTCTGTTTCTTTCAGCGATATTTTTTTTGATTTTAGAATACTATCTTGCTTCATGGCTCTGTCAAGTAAAGCCTCTAAATCTTCTTTGCCAAAATCATTTAAAATATATACTTGACATCTAGATAGTAATGCTGGAATAACTTCAAAACTAGGATTTTCAGTAGTTGCGCCAATTAAAGTTACCCAACCTTTTTCAACCGCAGCTAAGAGCGAATCTTGTTGAGATTTGCTAAATCTATGAATTTCATCAATAAATAAAATCGGATTTTTTGCCGTAAATAAACCACCACTTTGTTTGGCTTTATCAATTACGTCTCGAATATCTTTTACACCACTGTTAATGGCGCTTAAAGAATAGAAAGGTCTTCCACTTTCTTTAGCAATAATAGTAGCAAGAGTAGTTTTACCTGTACCAGGAGGTCCCCACAAAATTAATGAAGGAATCATTCCCTTTTTGATCTGGTGAGTTAACGATCCATTTTCGCCTACTAAATGCCGTTGACTAATATAGTCTTCTAATGTTTTTGGGCGTACTCTTTCTGCAAGTGGTTCATTCATGCTGTAAAAATACAATTTATACGAATCAGATTAATGACAATTTAACAGGTTTGTAGTTTTTGGATTTGTTTTTGAAAAGTATTCGTAAATTAGTAAAAATGACAGAAATTAAACATTTTCAGTTTTCAAATAGGGTAATTCTTGTACCGTTGGTACTCGTACTATCTATTTGGATTGTTTTTTTAATTGAAGTCCGTTTAGGGATTAATTTTAACGACTATGGCATATTTCCCAGAAAACTTTCTGGTTTAAAGGGAGTTTTGTTTAGTCCGTTTATACATAGCTCAATAGCACATTTGTACAACAATACGATTCCACTGGCTATTTTGACTAGCTCCATAATTTATTTTTATCGAAAATCAGCTTTTACTATTTTATTTTACGGAGTTTTACTTTCAGGAATTATTACATGGTGTATAGGTCGAGAATCGTATCATATAGGCGTAAGTGGTTTAATTTATGTATTAGCGAGTTTTATATTTTTTAAAGGAATATTTACTAAATACTACAGGTTAGTGGCCTTGTCTTTAATTGTTGTTTTTGTTTATGGAAGTATGTTGTGGTATATTTTTCCTGTGGATAATGCCATATCTTGGGAGGGACATTTAGGTGGTTTTTTAACAGGATTATTTTTTGCGATAGTCATTAAGGTTCCACTTCCCGAAATTAAAAAATACGATTGGCAAAAAGAAGATTTTAATGAAGAAGAAGACGAATTTTTACAGCATTTTGATGAACAAGGAAATTTTATAGAAAAAAAGCCAGAATTAGATGAAGATACTAGGGATATTTCACAAGGCTTAAAGATTACCTACCATTTTAAGCGTAAAAATGAAGATAGAACTTAAATGCGATTTGAAGATTTGAAAATTGTTAATTGAGAAATTCTACCAATTTTTAACTAGTGAAAATTAGTGTCAACAAAATAAAGTAATGTGTCAATTTTATCCTTAATAATAGACAGTTTTAATTTTCCTACTTTTTACTTTTCTGTACCCTTGTATTTCAATTTTATTTTTAAACTTTAAACCAGAAAC